>NZAX01000118.1 GCA_002687665.1 Flavobacteriaceae bacterium | reverse complement strand
TAAGGTGTCATAATGGCGACAAGTATTACAAACACATCAGTATCTACCGACACTCTTACATTTACTAGCAGTGCAGAGCTAACTGGTACAAGTCTTACAATTGGTACCGGTGGTAATATTATTTCAACAGTTGACGAAAGCGCCAACAATCCTAGAGTTGGAATTGGAACAACAGCACCACTAAGAAAACTTCATGTTGAAGGTAATAATACCACTGGTGCAGAAATCTCATTAACTAATACTGGAATGAGTACCGACAGAAAAACTATGAACTGGTTTATGTCTGGTGATAAAGCTCATTGGAGAATACTAAATGATGCTCAGACAGCTGGTGGTACATCGGCAAATCTAGACTTTGATGGTATTTTAGACGCAGCGGCATTTACAGGAACACATGGAACTTCTTTTGGAGTACTTGATTCTACTTCAATTGGAGATTCAAACATACCATATAACTCGTGGGGAACACCAAACAGTAGTTATTATCGATGGGTTCTTCCAAAAGCTGGTACGTATCTTTTAAGCTCTAATATGAGAATTAGATTGTGGGGTGTTCATGGTTTCATCAAAGCCCGGCTTTATAATAATACAACTTCGTCAGCGATTCAAGGTGGAAACTTAGACGGGCATCCAACAGGATTAGGAACACAAGCTCATATAAGAATGTTATTTGAGAACGCAAGTGGTGGTAGTGCTGAGACTTTCAATGTAAATATTACTGCTAATTATCTTTTAACTACTTATGCCGATAACCAAGATATTCACCATCAACTGAATAGTAATAATAACAGTGCAAATAGTAGTATGCAATCAGATGCTAATGGTAGAAATATTCACTGGTGGCAGAGGATTGCATAATGACTGAACAAACAATTACATTTTTATCTGCTGTATATGACCTTCATGAGACCGGTATGTTTATGATGAGTATGCCTCATAATGGTAGACTTACAGAAGAAGAATATAACGAATGTTATAACGAAATTACTGGAACAACCGAAGATGGTACTGTCATTTTATCAAATGATGTTTCAGGATTTACGGTAACATATGCCCAAGCGGCAGCAAAATACGACGAGATGGTGGGATAATGTCAAACGCAAGAAACTTAGCAAACCTTCTAAACTCTGATACCACGATTACCTCAGCAGATATCCTTGACGGAACAGTTGCTACTCAGGATATTGCCGATAATGCAATTACAACTGCCAAGATTCCTGATGGTGCAATTACAGCAGCTAAAATAAACTCTGGTGTTACACTTGGTGGAGCATATTTCCAGGGAGAAAATGGAGCAGTTGGAGCAACGGCTGGTAAAGGTGATATATTTAGAGTACACGAAAAAGAATTAAATACCAATGTTACGATTGCGGCTACAGATAATGCACTGGCGTCTGGCCCATTAACAGTAGCAAGTGGTATTACACTAACAATTACTAACGGTGGGAGGCTTGCAATAGTATGAGTACACTAGCGGTAGATGCAATTACTAATGCAGCTGGAACAAATGCAATGTCCATTGATAGTAATGGTTACTTATTTGCAAAGTTGCCTCACTTTCTTATGAGAAATTCAAGTGCCCAATCATTTCCAAATTCCACTTACACTAGAGTTGAATTTAATGATTCAGTTTTAGATACTCATAGCTTTGTAGATCTTACTAATAATAGGATTAATTTTACTTCTACAAACGCTGGTGTGTACCAAATTAACCTTGGTGGTAAGATGGAAAACATTGCAGCTAATAGAGTTGGTTATTGGTTGCGTAAAGAAGGTGTTATGAATACTGGGCCTTATGTTGCTTACTTTGAAGAACATTCTTATGGTGCTAGTTACATATATCCAACATACAGTTTTATATACAATTTTGTTGATGGCGATTTTCTTGAGCTAGATATGTATCAAACACATGGTTCAGCAAAAAGTTCGTACGTAGTATCTCAGGCCATAGGATTTTTTATGAGTGGTGTAAGAATAGGATAAAATTATGAGTACTTTAGCAGTTAACACATTACAAGCTCAAACAGGAACTGCAGTTTCAGTAGCATCTGGTCATCGTCTTTCATTGCCAGGTCATGTTATCAATGTTGAATCTGTAAATTTTGCCGGCACACAATCAACCACAAGCCAAACGTTTATTGATATTACAAATTTAAGTATATCCATGACTCCGACAACTGCAAATTCTAAATTCTTTGTATCATGTTCTATAGCCGTTGCTAATAGCCAACATTTTACTTATATGAGATTTGTAAGAAATGGAACAGTTTTACTAGTTAATGATGATATAGGTAATAGACAAACGGGCCACTTTAATTATGCTACAACAAATAATGGCTCTAGTAATTATGTAATGTTGCATGTTCCATCTCAAGTTTTAGATTCACCAAGCACTACATCTACTGTTACGTATAAAGTTCAAATGGCAATCCGTACGGATGGATCAGGAACAGCTTATATTAATAGAACTACAAGAGACTTGAATAATTCAGGTGGTTATGATGGACGTGGTGTATCAACACTGACTGTTATGGAGATTGCAGGATGAGTACATTAAGAGTAGGTTCAATTGCTTCAACAAATGGTAACAATTCGATATCAGTAGCAGCTGACGGCAAATCTACATTTGCTTCTGCACCAGTTGGTGTTGGTATGACCTATACTGGATCTATTACGACTGCAGATGGATCTGCAGCTATTGATGGACTTCATATTAATGGTGTTTTTTCAGCTGACTATGATTATTATAAAGTTTTTTATAGAGTAAAACGTCCTGCTGCTCGAACCGAAGCATATCTAGCTGTAAGATTTGGGAATAGTAGTGTTATAATAAGTGATGGTGTTGCTGTTCGTGGCCATATGAATTATAACCAATTAAATTCTTCCTCGGGTAGTGGAGTATATTATTACTATAGTACAAAAGGAATTCATCAAATACACGGAAGTGTTGATGGCAATGCTGGGCCTTTTTGGACCGGTGAATTAATGATAAGTAATCCCTTTTCTAGTACAATTCCAACAAGTATATATTCTAGTTGTGTAATGTTTCAAACGGGCACGTCTAGTGAAGCTAATAAATGGAGGGAAGAGGCAGCATCAGCTGAAGATCACGCTGATGCTACATCAGCCACTGATATGAGATTTGTTTGTATAGCTGGTAACTCAGGTGGAAGTGATGTTACCTATACTGCTTCTATGGCTCCTGTTAGTGGTAACTTTACGGTCTTTGGTCTAAAATCTTAAACATATAAATAGTATCAAATAACTCGTATCGGGATACTATTATGTCAGCACCTACAACAAGACAACAATTGATAGATCATTGTCTTCGTCACCTTGGCGATCCTGTTATTGAGATCAATGTGGACGAAGATCAACTGGAAGACCGTGTTGACGAAGCTATTCAGTTTTGGCAGACCTATCATTCTGATGCTATTTACAGAGAATATCTAAAGCATCAAATTACAAGTACAGATAGAACAAACGAATATATCACACTTACTGATGATATTACATCTGTGTCTAGAATCTTTCCATTAGATGATACCACTTCAAACAATATGTTTAGTGCTAAGTATCAGTTACGTCTCAATGACATCTATGACCTAGGATTTGTCGGTTCACTTGCTCACTATGAGCAAACCATGCAATATCTTGCTTTGCTTGATATGAAACTAAATGGTGCCGAGCAAATTAGGTATGTGCGTCATCAAGACAGACTTTACCTTGATGGTGATTGGGATTCAGATTTTCAATTAAATAGTTATATTATTATTGAATGTTATAGAGTAGTTGATCCAACTGCTAATACTCAAGTATTCAACGATATGTTTCTTAAAAGATATACAACTGCTCTTATTAAAAGGCAATGGGGACAAAACCTTTCAAAATTTGAAGGTATGCAATTGCCAGGTGGAGTAGTTCTTAACGGTCGACAAATTTTGGAGGAAGCAAACCAAGAAATTGAAAAGATGGAAGAAGAAATCCAAGTAAAGCATGAACTGCCACCAGATATGTACATGGGGTAATCAATGGCAACTAATGTATATTTTTCTCCAAAGGTTAAGACCGAACAAAACCTCTATGAAGATCTTGTAATTGAATCACTAAAAATGTATGGCCAGGATGTTATTTACATTCCTAGGCAATTAATTAGTCGTGATGAAATTATGAATGAAGATTATTCTAAATTTACTGATGGTTATACAATTGAAATGTATATTGAGACATCTGAAGGTTTTGCTGGTGAGGGTGATCTTCTCGGTAAATTTGGTGTTGAAATAAGAGACCAAGCAACGTTTGTTGTATCAAGAAAACGTTGGGAAAATTTAGTTGGATTCTATAACAATTCAATTAATGATACAAGACCAAGTGAAGGTGATTTAGTATTTCTTCCTCTTTCAAAGTCGTTATTTGAAATACGATTTGTAGAACATGAACAGCCATTCTATCAATTAAATAACTTACCAACATATAAGTTGGAATGTGAGTTGTTTGAATATAATAATGAAGAACTTGAAACTGGTATTCGTGAAATTGATGAACTACAAGAAAGATTCTCTTATCAACTAGAGTTTACAATGAATAATGGATCGGGTCATTTTGCACCAGGTGAAACTGTTAGACAAGATACTGGGCTTGTTGATAGTAATAGCCAACCAATATATGTGACTGCTGAAGTTGTTCAATTCGTTGTTACTGCTAGTACTGGTGTACTTACACTTATCAATGAAATTGGTAGTGATGGAACAGCACGTAAGTTTAAAATAAGTCAACTTGCAGCCGATATTCTTACGGGTGTAGATAGTGGCGCAACTTGGTACTTCAACCAGGATGCTGATGATCAAGCAATGAAAGGCGATGTATTCGCTCAAAATAAAGATTTTGAAACTGATGGTGATTCAATCATTGACTTCTCAGAATCGAATCCATTTGGAGAAATTACATAATGTTTGGAAGTTATTTTTACCATTCACAAATTAGAAGGACTATTGCTGTATTTGGTACATTGTTTAATAATATCAATATACGTAAAACAGATTCAGCTGGTAAGATTCTTCAAGATATTAAAGTACCATTGGCTTATGGTCCTAGACAAAAGTTTTTAGCCAGAGTACAAAATCAAACTGATTTGAATGATGCAAAGTTAGCTATTAAGCTACCACGTATGTCATTTGAAATAACATCAATTACGTATGATACAAATCAAACTGTTAATAAATCAAATGAAGTACGAGTTGGATCAATAACATCTAATACCAGAAATTCTGTAAGAGCTCCTGCTCCATATCGTGTTGGAATTCAATTAAACATTATGGCAAAGAACCAAGATGAAGCTCTACAAATACTAGAACAAATATTACCTACATTCAAACCTGACTATACAGTGACTATTAATGAGGTACCAACAATTGGTATCAAGTCTGATATTCCTATTGTATTGCAAGGTGTATCTATGAATGATGACTATGAAGGTGACTTTATTACAAGACGAGCAATTATCTATACGCTTGATTTTGAAACAAGGGTTAATTTTTATGGTGAAGTTCAAAATAAGAAAACAATTAGAAAAGTTGTAAGTGACTTCTTTGATTTTGATAAAGGTAATGAAGGCTTGTTGGAAAGACAACAAGTTACTACTAATCCGGCTACCGCAAATGTAACAGATACCTTCACATATGCGGTAACTTATCCATTCCCTGCTGTTGCAGATAACCTTCGGTTAGTATTGATAAATAATGCTGCTAACTATAATGTTGGTGAAACTGTTGCCGGCACAAATACTGGAGCTACCGCTACAGTAAAATCATGGGATAGTGGAGGTAAAATATTGCTAGTGGCTAATCCTACAGCATATTTTGAAATAGGCGAACGAGTTACTGGCGCAACGTCAGGAGCTTTAGGTGATATTCAGACGTCAACGAATGTGTATGTCTAATGAGTAAAAGTGATATAAAAGATGATTACGATTTTGCTAGATCTCAATATTATAATTTAGCAGAAAAAGGTAACGAGGCTATCGATTTAATGATGGACTTGGCAAGAGAGTCTGAACACCCGCGTGCGTTTGAAGTGTTATCAACTGCTATAAAGCAAAATGCTGAAGTTGCTGATAAATTAATGAAATTGCACAAAGAAAAGAAAGAAGTTGAGACTGATAACCAAGCCGCTCTTCCTAATAATATGACACAGAATAATCTTTATGTTGGATCTGCAACTGATCTACAGAAAATGTTAATTCAAAAAGCGAAAGAAAAAGAGACTATCATTGAATCAAACACGAATCAAGAATAACGAATTAGGTTACTTAGGTAATCCTAATATCAAACGTGACGGCATTGAGCAATCATGGGCCAGTGATGATATCCGTGAATATGCTAAATGCATGAAAGATCCAGTTTATTTTGCAAGAAAATATCTTAAAGTTATTTCACTTGATGATGGATTAGTTGATTTTGATTTATATCCATACCAAGAAGAAATGTTTAGTCATTTTGATGATAATCGTTTTTCTATTGTATTAGCTTGTCGTCAATCAGGTAAATCAATATCTTCAGTAGCTTACCTTGTATGGTACGCTATATTTCACCCTGAAAAGACTATTGCAATCCTTGCTAACAAAGGTGCCACAGCCCGTGAAATGTTAGCTCGAGCTACGCTTATGATCGAAAACATACCGTTCTTTTTACAGCCAGGTTGTAAAGCTGTAAATAAAGGATCAATTGAA
Organism: Flavobacteriaceae bacterium; assembly: GCA_002687665.1. Classification (GTDB taxonomy): domain Bacteria; phylum Bacteroidota; class Bacteroidia; order Flavobacteriales; family Flavobacteriaceae; genus UBA8316. Next base: position 10,985 of record NZAX01000118.1, on the reverse strand, counting down.
TTTAGTAATAATTCACGTATTTTGGCTGCAGCTACAAGTGGTAGTTCTATTCGTGGTTTGTCTGTTAACTTGCTATTTCTTGATGAGTTTGCATTTGTTGAAAATGCAGCTGAATTTTATTCATCAACATATCCTGTGGTTTCAGCTGGTAAAGATACAAAAGTTATTATTACAAGTACCGCCAATGGACTTGGTAACATATATCATAAGTTGTGGGAGGGTGCAGTTCAAAGCACAAATGAATTTAAACCATTTAGAATTGACTGGTGGGATGTACCTGGCCGTGATGAAGAATGGAAAAAACAAACTGTGTCTAATACTTCAGAATTACAGTTTGATCAGGAATTCGGTAATAACTTTCATGGGTCAGGCAATACACTTATTTCAGGTAATAAATTGCTTGGCTTACAAGCTAAACCTCCAATATATACACAAGAGTCAGTTAAGGTATATGAAAGACCAAAAGAAAAACACGAATATATGATGTTTGTGGATGTTGCGAAGGGAAGAGGACAGGATTACAGTACTTTTAATTTAGTCGATATTAGCACTCGCCCATTTAAACAGGTGGCTGTGTACCGCGATAACAATATCTCTCCTATACTCTTCCCCGACATTATATATAAGTATGCAAAAACCTACAATAATGCTTATGTGGTTATTGAATCAAATGACCAAGGAGCTGTTGTTTGCAATGGTTTATATTATGATTTAGAATATGAACATGTGTTTGTTGAATCGGTAGTAAAAAAGAATGCTATTGGTGTCGAAATGACACGAAAAGTAAAACGTATTGGTTGTTCTAATATTAAAGATTTGGTTGAAAGAGATCAAATTGAAGTTGTAGATGCTGATACTATAATAGAATTTTCAACATTTGTAGCAAAAGGTAATAGTTATGAAGCCAGTGATGGCAATCATGATGACCTTGTTATGAATTTTGTATTGTTTGGTTGGTTTGTATCAAGTCCGATGTTCAATGATATAACTGATTTAAATATTAAAGAAATGATGTATAATGAAAAAATAAAACAAATTGAAGATGAATTAGTTCCATTTGGTGAAATGGATGATGGCAGGCCAGAAGAAACTGAAGTAATAAACGGTGAAAGATGGCAGGTTATGGAGTCAACTGAACTTTATTGAGGAGTAAATTATGAAAGAGTTTATATTTGTAGTTTCAATGTGGGGCATTGATGGTGTCGGCAAAGAAAATTATATAGGGCAAATTGCATTGCAACAACCGTTTTCTCAAACACAATGTGAAAAACTAGTAGATGAAAAAATGTGGTCACCTAGTTATGAAAACGAATATTACTTTATGAGAGGTCATTGTTTTCCAAAAGAATGCTCTGGTAAAGAAAGTTGCGATGAGAATTGATTTTTTATAAATAACTATGATTGAAACAAACCGTATTATGATAATCTTTTAATGTTAAAGGGGAAATACACATGAGCTTCCAAGTCTCTCCAGGTGTTCGCGTACGTGAGATAGATCTTACGAATGTTGTCCCTGCTGTTTCTTCTTCTATCGCCGGTTTCGTGGGTGCATTCTCATGGGGTCCAGTAGAAGAGGTACGACAGGTTACTTCGGAAAAGAACTTGTCTGAGCTTTTCGGTGTTCCTAATACCACGAATAACACTTCTTATTTTACCGCTGCAGGTTTTTTACAGTACGGTAACGATCTTAGAGTCGTAAGAGCTGAAACTTCTGGTCTTAAGAATGCTATTGCAGATGGTACTGGCACAGCCGTACTCATCAAAGGTCAGACTCAGTACGACGCATCTTTTTCAGCAGGCCAGGCCAGTGTTGGTCCGTGGGCTGCAAAATATCCAGGCACACTGGGTAACTCACTTAAAGTAGAAATCTGTGCACCCGGCCACTATGCAACTTACGCTAATGCCGCACTATTTGATAGTGCACCAGGTACTAGTGAATATGCAGAATCGCAAGGTGTTAACGGAGCACTAGACGAATTACATATCGCTGTCATTGATGAAGATGGCTTATGGACTGGTACTGCAGGTTCAGTACTAGAAACGTTTGCTTTCGTATCACAGGCAGTTGATGCAAAACAAAATAATGGTGAATCAAATTTCTACAAAGACGTTGTTAATGCTAGATCAAAATATGTTTGGTGGATGGATCACGATTCCGTTCTCACAGATGCAGGTACTAACCTGTCAACTGCAGCAAACAATTTTGTATTTACAGGATCAACTTCAGTAATTACTGATTCACTTTCACTCGGTGTTGACGATGATACACTAACAGCTTCGGCTATCCAAACAGGTTTTGATTTGTTGGAAGATGGTGAAACAATCGATGTCAATATGCTTATCTGCCCGCCACTGGATCCGTCCATGGCAAATGCAAGTTCAGCTTGTATTGCAGTAGCTAATGACTTGATTGCAATTGCAACGGCAAGAAAAGATTGCCTTGCAGTTATCTCACCTCCAGTTGCTTTCACTACTAATCCTGGTGGTCAGTCTGCTACAGATGTTAACGGTGGTAGTGTTACTGCTACTTCAGTAAATCTCGTCAAAGCTTTTGCCGATTACCTAACATCAAGTTCTTATGGAACAATCGATTCAACAGCATTGAAAGTGTACGATAAGTACAACGATGCATTTATCGATATTCCATCATCTGGACATGTTGCAGGTCTTATGGCAAATACTGATGCTGTTGCAGATGCGTGGTTCTCACCAGCTGGCTTGAATCGGGGTCAAATTAGAGGTGTAACAAGAGTTGCATTTAATCCTAAGAAAGCTGAAAGAGATACCTTGTATAAAGCAAGAGTAAATCCAATTGTTTCGTTCCCAGGCGAAGGTACCGTACTTTTCGGTGACAAGACTCTTCTTGCAAGACCTTCTGCTTTTGATCGAATCAACGTAAGACGACTCTTTATGGTCTTGGAAAAGGCAATTGCCACAGCTTCCAAGTTCCAACTCTTTGAGTTCAACGATGAATTTACACGGGCACAGTTCCGTAATTTGGTTGAACCTTTCTTGAGAGAGGTCAAAGGTCGTAGAGGTATTACAGACTTTAAAGTAGTCTGTGATGAGACGAACAACACAGGAGAAGTTATTGATACAAACAGATTTGTTTGTGACATCTACATTAAGCCTGCACGTTCCATTAACTTTATCACGTTGAATTTCATCGCCACTAGAACTGGAGTTGATTTTAACGAGATAGCAGGGTAAGGAGATAGAAAATGGCTATTTTAGGAGTAGATGATTTTAAGTCCAAACTTGTTGGTGGCGGTGCACGCGCTAACCTGTTTAAGGCAACCATTAACTTTCCCGGCTATGCGGGCGGTGACGTCGAACTTACCTCATTCATGTGTAAAGGAGCTGGTCTTCCAGCCTCAGTAGTTGCACCTTTAACTATCCCATTCCGTGGTAGACAGTTGCAAATTGCTGGTGATAGAATTTTTGAACCGTGGACTATCACGGTCATTAATGACACTAACTTTGCAGTAAGAAACGCTATGGAGCGTTGGATGAATGGTATCAATGAGCATTCAGCAAATACAGGTCTTGTCAACCCAGTTGACTACCAGGCTGATATGATTGTTGAGCAGCTTAACAAAGCTGGTGAGTCCGTAAAACGTTACGACCTACGTGGGTTGTTTCCAACTAACATTTCTCAAATTGAACTTTCATTCGATGCTGAAAACCAGATCGAAGAATTCCAGGTTGAATTCCAAGTTCAGTATTGGGAAAGTGATACAACTACGTAAGTGCTATAAATATATCGGAGGCAGAATTATTTGCCTCCGATAAACTGGCATAGGGAAATATAATGGCAGAACTATTTGGATTTGAGATCAAAAGAAAAGATCAAGAAAAGGAGATGGCTAAGCGTCTCTCTTTTGTTGCACCCGATTCCGATGATGGATTGGGATATGTAGTAAATGCTGGCGGTCACTTCGGTCAATACATTGACATGGAAGGTGATAAAGCCAAAACTGAAATTCAGCAAATTGTTAAGTATAGAAACTTAGCAATGCAACCTGAATGTGATGCTGCTATTGAAGATATCGTAAATGAATCTATTGTTGCAGATGAAAATAGCGCACCAGTTGAAGTTAATATGGACGGTCTCGATCAGTCCGACAAAATTAAAAAACTAATTAAAGAAGAATTCGAATATGTCGTCAAGATGTTGAATATGAATTGGCAAGGCCATGATATATTCCGTAGATGGTATATTGATGGAAGGCTTTACTTCCATAAAATTATCGATGAGAAAAACCCAAAGGCGGGTATCGTTGAACTAAGAAATATTGATCCAACAAAAATACGTAAAATACGTGAAGTAAAAGAAGAAAGAGATCCTGTAACTGGCACAAAAATGATTAAAGGTGTTAAGGAATATTATCTATTCCAAAACAATAGTATGTCAAAGTCGTCACAGGGTCTCAAAATTTCAAAAGATGCTATTACATATGTAACATCTGGTGTATTGGATCCTAGTAGAAAAAGAGTATTGTCTTATCTTGATAAGGCAATGAAGACTGTTAATCAACTAAGAATGTTAGAAGATTCACTGGTTATCTACCGTTTGGCTAGAGCACCAGAACGTAGAATCTTTTATATTGATGTTGGTAACTTACCAAAAGGTAAGGCTGAAGAATATTTAAGAAATATTATGACGAAGTATCGTAACAAATTGGTATACAATGCTTCAACGGGAGAAATGAAAGATGATCGTAAACACATGTCGATGTTGGAGGACTTCTGGTTACCGCGTAGAGAAGGTGGCCGTGGGACAGAGATTACAACACTACCAGGAGGGGAAAACCTCGGGCAGATCGACGATATCGTCTACTTCCAAAAGAAATTATATAAGTCTCTCAACGTCCCAGTTAACAGACTCGAACAAGAAGCTCAGTTCTCCTTGGGTCGATCTTCTGAGATAACAAGAGATGAATTAAAGTTTCAGAAATTTATTAATAAACTTCGTAAAAGATTTTCTATGTTGTTTATTGATTTACTTAAAACACAATTGGTTCTCAAAGGTATTGTTACTGAGGATGAATGGAATGAAATGAAACAAGAAATCAATATTGATTATCAACAAGATACTCATTTTTCTGAATTGAAAGAGTCTGAACTAATTAGAGAAAGACTTGGTACTATCAGAGAAATTGATGAATATGTTGGTAAATACTTCTCACAAGAATGGGTACGTAAAAACATTCTTATGCAATCAGAAGATGATATTAAAGATATTGATGCACAAATCGAGGCTGAAGCAGAAGCTGCGCCTGATGAAGATGAGTTGTAGAAAACCATTTTTGTATAAATAAGTTACAGTAATAGGAGTATATTATGGACACACAAGAACTGATTGGTAAAATTGAAAGTGGCGATATGGCCGATGCCGGCAAAGCTTTTAGTGAACTGATGAACGCAAAAGTCCAAGCAGCTTTGGATGACAGAAAAGTAGAACTGGGAAACCAGATGCACTTGTCTCCTGAAGAAAAAGAAGAGCTTGAGGCGCAAGCAGAACTAGATGATGAGGACTTTGATGATCCTGAAGAGGAGGATCTAGAAGACGAAGACCTCGAAGATGAAGACGAGGACGAAGAGTCCGAAGATGAAACTGAAGAGGACGACATAGAAGAAGATGAAAATGAAGACGTTCAATCAGATGAGACAGAGCCTCAATGAGGGCTCAGTTAAACTAAGCAGCGGAGAAAAGAAAGTTAAGTCTTTCAAGGTGGGGAAACAAAATAAGTACGAAGCCATCGTCGCAAAAAAAGGAAATATATTCAGTGCCTATATTGATGGTGATCATTTAGATGATTATGTATCAGTAGCAAAAGCTGAAAAAGGAATAAAAGATTTTATTAGGTTAGCGGGTAAGTAAATGAAACTAATTACAGAACATGTTGAAGATATAAACGTTATTACTGAAGCCAAAGAAGATGGCAAAGGTAAGAAGTTTATTATCGAAGGTATTTTTATGCAGGCAAATAAGCCAAATAGAAATGGCCGCATGTATCCCCGTGAAATCCTAGAAGCAGCGGTCAATAAGTATGACGCTGAACAAGTTTCCAAAGGTAGAGCCGTAGGTGAGCTAAATCACCCAGAAGGACCTACCATTAATTTGGATAAAGTATCTCACAAAATTACTGAACTTAAGTGGGACGGTAATAATGTTGTGGGTAAGGCAACCGTTTTGGACACACCTATGGGTAAGATCGTACAAGGTCTTCTTGAGGGCGAGGTTCAGGTGGGTGTCTCAAGTCGTGGAATGGGTAGTCTTGCTAAACAAGGCAACGTTAATGTGGTCAATAAAGACTTCATGCTAAATGCAGTTGATATTGTCCAAGATCCATCAGCTCCAGAGGCCTTTGTAAATGGCATTATGGAAGGTGTTGAATGGATCTATGAAAATGGCGTGTTTAAACAGCAAGAAATTGAAATATTCGAGACAGAGATGATGGAAGCAAAGAAGGTTGGAGATCCCAACCATCAAATTAAAGCTTTCAAAAATTTCCTCTCTAAACTTTAACTCTGAGGGAGTAACAATTATGTCAGACGAAAATCAAGTCGACATTGAAGATACACTCCAGGATGAAATCGTTGATGACGTTGAAGTTGAGAACGAGGACAATCTGGAAGAGGCAATGGCCCCAGCAGCCAAGGCAAAGCCGGCAGCCAAAGAAGTAGATGGTGCTAAAGCAGCAGTAGATACTAAAAAGGCTATCGACAAAAGTGAGCCAGCGAAAGCTACTCCGCCTAAGACAAAGGCTGGTATGATCAATGCCATGTATACCAAAATGTCTAAAATGAACAAGAAGGAACTAGGTGATGCCTATAATGCTATGAACAATAGCTATACACCTGAAGGTACCGAAGTTGACGGAGAGAAAATCTTTGAAGATGATCTCAAAGCGTTGGTAGATTCAGAAGCTACATTGTCAGAAGGATTTAAGGACAAAGCCGAGATCATCTTTGAAGCAGCTCTAAAGTCAAAACTTGCTGAACATGTCGAAAGAATGGAAACAAGCTATGCTGAAGAGATTGCTGAAGAAACCAACCGCATTCACTCCGAATTGGTAGAGAAAGTGGATGGCTACCTAAACTACGTCGTAGAGAGTTGGATGGAAGACAACAAATTGGCGATCGAAAGTGGACTACGCACTGAGATCTCTGAGTCATTCATGAAGCAACTTCATACAGTGTTCAATGAGCATTATATCGAAGTACCTGAGAGCAAAATCGATTTGGTTGATGAACTATCAACTAAGGCTGATGAGCTTGAAGAGCAAGTGAATACCACAGTTGCAGACAACGTAGCTCTTAAAGCTGAAGTAGAAACACTTCAAAGAGCCGCAATTGTAACTGAGGCGTCAACCGGACTTTCTGAGGCCCAGGCTGAAAAGCTCAAAGGTCTTGTAAGTGATATCGATGCAGACGACAATGAAGCATATGCTGAAAAAGTCGCTCAAGTCAAAGAGTCATATTTCAAGGCAAAAGTAACGGCTACCGAGGAAGAGGCTATTGCTGAAGATAACGATCAAGAAGTTGAAGTATCTGATTCAATGAGTGTCTACCTTGCAGCGCTTAACAAAAAATAATCCATAGGGAGAATAGAAATCATGTTTACAACTGATAAACTTCTCGAGAAATGGAATCCAGTATTGGATGTTGATGGCGATCTAACTGATCGTTATAAGCGTTCCGTTACTGCAACAGTTCTCGAAAATACTGAAAAGGCACTCGCTGAAGAGCGTGGCCATCAGCAGTTTGCACTTACTGAAGCTGCACCTGCAAACGCAACCGGCTCAAACATCGGCAACTGGGATCCAATTTTGATCTCACTCGTTAGACGTGCGATGCCTAACCTTATTGCTTATGATATCGCTGGCGTTCAGCCAATGACTGGTCCAACAGGACTTATCTTTGCAATGAAGTCTAAGTACTCAACACAAGGTGGTACTGAGGCTCTATTCAACGAAGCTGATACTGACTTCTCAGGTGCTAACGGTACAGCACATGGTGGTGGTTCATCATCCTTGGTTGGTGATATTAACCCTCCAGGTACTTCTGGTGAATCTTCTGCTGACGCTAACAGTGACGGCGTTGAAGATGCATTCCATGTAGCTACTGGTGCGGCCACAGCTACAGCTGAAGCTCTTGGTGACGGTTCTGTATCCGGTATGGGTGCAAGTGGTCACTTTAACGAAATGGCTTTCTCAATCGAAAAAGCTACTGTAACAGCCAAGTCCAGAGCACTCAAAGCTGAGTACTCAATGGAACTTGCTCAGGATCTTAAAGCCATTCATGGCCTGGATGCTGAGTCTGAGTTGGCTAACATTCTTTCTGCTGAGATCCTCGCTGAGATCAACAGAGAAGTTGTTAGAACTATCAACGCAAAGGCTAAAGCAGGTTCACAGCAGTCTGATATCACAGCCGCTGGTACTTTCGATGTGAATGCTGATTCTGACGGCAGATGGTCAGTTGAGAAGTATAAAGGCCTCTTGGTCCAGCTTATGAGAGAAGCAAACGTTATTGCTAAAGAGACACGTAGAGGAAAAGGTAACTTTATTCTATGTTCTTCAGACGTAGCAGCTGCTCTTTCAGCTTCTGGTCTTCTTGACTACACACCAGCTCTTGCTGGAAATTCCAACTTGACTGTTGACGACACAGGCACAACTTTCGCTGGAACACTTTCCGGTGGAATGAAAGTCTACATTGATCCATATGCAAATATCGATTACATGAACGTCGGTTATAAGGGTGCAAACCCATATGACGCAGGTATCTTCTACTGCCCATACGTTCCGCTTACAATGGTGAGAGCGGTTGGTGAGAATACCTTCCAGCCAAAAATTGGCTTTAAGACACGTTACGGAATGGTTGCAAACCCATTCGTTGGTTCTTCACCAGGTAACGATACTGGTACTAACAGAGCTAACCAGTACTACAGAATCACAAAGATTACAAACATCCTTTCATAGGATTAATCTAATAGTGGTGGAAAGGCGGCTTCGGCCGCCTTTCTTTTTTGTATAAATAGTCTTATACAGGAGGTTCTAATGAAAAATTACAATTTTCAAAAGTTAAAAACAGAAGAGTATATTGACGTTAGAATCAGTCAACTTAAAGAAGATATGGCCAAAGCAAGTGATCCAATGGATCAAGCTTGGTACAATAGATTAATACAAGAACTTGATTGGGTAAAACAAATGAACGACAAACCTACGCATAATTGTTATATCGGTCAAGAAATAACTGGAGTGATGGGGACTATCTAATGCCATATAATCCTAATGTCAATTTTTCTGAAGAATTTTCAACTACTGCTACAGCATCTATGAATTTTGTTAATCCAACTGCTTTTAAGTTAGTTATTGATTCACAAAAATATAAGAATGCTCAATTCATGGCTCAGACCGTAGCATTGCCTGATGTACAGGTTCAAGGCGCGGTTTATCAAACACGTAATAGAAATATTATTGAGGCACCTGATAAAATTGAATACGGTATGTTTGATATGACATTCCTTATTGATGAATATCTACTCAACTATAAAGAAATTCATGATTGGATTGTTGGACTAGTTACAGAAAAAGATGAAGGCGTTCGTAAGGAACGTGATATGGTATTGCAAATCTTAAGTAGCCATAACAACGTAATTGCTGAATTACAATTTGTAAATGCTATACCAATCAATCTAAGTTCTTTACCATTTGATGTATCATCTACTGATGTTATATACTTAGTCGCAAACGTAACATTCCAATTTGACTATTTTAAATTTGTTACGAAAGGTGTATAAATAACTTTATATTATTGAAAGGCATATTATGATTAAACTTGATGAACTCTTTGAGATGTGGAAAAAAGACTGTCAAATAGATGAGAACAATCTAGATGGTGCTACTATCCAAAATGCTAAATTGCATTCAAAATATTTAGAAATTCATTCCATGACTAAACTACAACTTAAGCGTAAAGAACTTGAGTTTAAAGTCTTGCTCAAAGACAAATGGCTTTGGTATAATGGAAAGATGTCCCAAGAAGAAATAGCAGCCAAAGGATGGAGTTATGACCCATTGAATGGTTTGAAAATACTAAAAGGTGAAATGGACTACTATTATGATTCAGATAAAGAAATACAAGATGCTCAAGCGAAAATTGAATACCTAAAAGAGATGGTGGATACTACAAAAGAAATTATTGATACAATCAAGTGGCGACATCAATCTATTAAAAACATGATTGAGTGGCGGAAGTTTACGTCGGGTGTATAATGCCAACCAAAATTACGGTTAAGAAAAAGAACCATGCAATGATGATTGTTGACTCTGAACCATCGGTTCTAAATGAGTTGACAGACTTCTTTACATTCTATGTTCCTGGTTATAAGTTTATGCCGGCATATAAGAACAAAGTATGGGATGGAAAGATTAGGTTATACAATTCTCAAACAAGAGAGTTGTATGCTGGTTTGTATGCATATGTAAAAGAATTTGCAAATGCCGAAGGCCGTGATTATGAACTAGAACTAGAGCATGATGCTTATTATGGATATATTGATGAGCAAACTGATCCTGATCTTTCTTTTATTGATGATTTAGTACTTAATGATAATAAAGGTGATTCAATTAAACCTAGAGACTATCAGTTAAAAGCTATTGATTACGCTTTGAGAAATAAACGTGGTATGTTAATATCACCAACAGCCTCTGGTAAATCTTTAATTATATACATTTTGCTTCATTGGTACCTAAGCAACAATAATAAACGAGCTTTGATTATTGTTCCTACCACTTCATTAGTAGAACAAATGTATTCTGACTTTGCTGCATATAGCCAAAACGATAAATCATTCAATATTGATGAAGTGCAAAGAATTTATTCTGGTATGCCAAAGAAGAGTGAAATGCCTAGTGTGATTATATCTACATGGCAATCAATATATAAGTTGCCAGGCGCATGGTTTGAACAGTTTGGCT
>NZAX01000083.1 GCA_002687665.1 Flavobacteriaceae bacterium | reverse complement strand
AGAAGGGTAATAATTAGGTTTAAACACCAAAACCTTTACTTTAAATCCCGGAGGTTTAGAATGAATTGATAAATGCATTTGATTAGCATTGGAAGTACTGTCAGGAGCAATTTGATAGGCAAAAATGGCCATCATACCCATACTAAAGATATAAACTAAGCTGAAAAGGGCCCACAGGTCTTTCAGAAATTTTTTGTAGACAACGGTCTCCCTCAAAACATCAAAATTACTTTTTAATCTGAGCTATAGGATAATTCTCTAGGTTGATGTTCAAATCTTCAAGAACATTTACTGCTTCTGAAATATAAAAATCCCTTTCTAATGCTTCTATCCACCTATTTTTACGTTCTTTAACCGTATCGTCAACAGGTAAACCTGGATCCAGTGACCATTCAAAAGTAAGATCTGATTTGTAATCTTTGAGTACACTAAATTTATCTGTGATTTTTTTATTTATGTCCCGTTCTATTAAATAATCATCATAGTTTAGGGTGAAGACATAATTATCTTGCTGGGTTTCAATTCTTCTAGCCTGTTGTTCAATAATTTGTATGTAGGGATCATCCTTTAATCTATTTTCACTCTGGCTCAAAGCATAATCAAAATTGGTTTGATTCCCCCATTGCTTATATCGAGTAGGTTCAATTTTGTCCCAAGTCAAAGGGTTCTCCTGGTCTTTTTCACCCACTTCAATGTAGGAATATTGATTTTTAAGTACAATATCACTTCGTACCCCCTCTAGTTGAGTAGATCCTCCATTAATGCGATAAAACTTGTCAGTTGTAACCTTTACAGCACCTAAGTCGCCATGTGTTCCACCGGATATTATTCGATTTAAGTCAATCACATTTTGAACAGTTCCCTTACCAAAAGTTTGTTCACTTCCCAAAATGATGGCTCTTTTATAATCTTGCAGTGCTGCTGCTAAAATTTCTGATGCAGAAGCAGAAAATTGATTTACCATAACAACTAATGAACCATCCCAAACAATGGATGGGTCTTCGTCTGATAAAACATCTTTTGCTCCACCGGTAGTTTTGACTTGCACCACGGGGCCTTTATCTATAAAAAATCCTGTAATATCAACAACTGTTCTAAGTGAACCACCTCCATTATTTCTCAAATCTAATATGATACCACTAACATTTCTTTTTTTTAGAGCTAATAATTCTTTTTTGACGTCACTAGCAGCATTTCTACTATTATGATCTTTGAAATCAATATAGAATTTAGGCAACTGAATAAAGCCGTATTTTTTTTCATTTTTCTGAATAACGCTTGATTTAGCATATGACTCTTCCAGCTCAACCACATCTCTATTGATAATGACCTCCTCAATAACACCACTCACTCGCTTAACAGTCAAATACACCTGGGTCCCCTTTGGGCCTTTAATCAATTTGACTGCGTCACTCAGACGCATAGGACCAATTTCTACAGCATCTTCATCTTTTTGGGCTACTTTGAGAATGACATCCCCGACCTCAAGCGCTTTGGCTTTCCATACTGGACCTCCTACAATGACTTCTACAATTTCAACCACTTGATCTTTCTTCTGCAATCGTGCTCCAATGCCCTCAAACTTTCCTGAAATATTTTGATCAAATTCCTCTTTTTTATCTGGTTCAAAATAATTACTATGAGGATCAAACTCAAGGGTGATTGAGTTAATATAAATTGAAAACCATTCATTTCGTTCTACTTCATCAAAAATCTCAAAATAGCTTTTAATATTTTCTTTTGTTTTTTTTCGGGCCTCTTGCTCCAGAACAATTTTAGACTTTATCTGATACGTACTGTCATTTTCTATTTCATAATCTTGCTGTTCTACTAAATCTGAGTAGTATTCAAGAGTAGAGAGTTTGAATCTTTTTCGCCATAGCTCTTTAAGGTCATTTAAGGTTCTAGCATAGGGTAACTCCTCAAAGTTGAGATTAATAGAATCCTTCATACTAAAATCAAAAGGATCATTCAAAAGCTCACTATAAAATTCTTTTACTTGACCCATACGAGTAAGCAACTTATCGTATGTCATATTGAAAAAAGAAACATCAGCTTTTTTAATTTGATCATCAATTTCATACCTAAACCTTTTCAAATTATTGATATCAGATTGAAGAAAAAAACGGTGCTGTCCATCTATGCCCTGAATAAAGTTGTCAAAAACGTGTTCTGAAAAAGTATTATCAATATCTTTGGGATCATAGTGACCTCTTTGCATTACATAAGAAATCACTTCAATTAATAATTTGTCTTTATCTGGGTTTTCTTCTTCAACTGAAGAACTTCCGATTAGAATCAGTGCAAATACACTAACGACAAACAGTCCAGAAAGTCTCATAAAATTTTATTAATTGGTAAATTTAACCAAAAAACACCCCCTTATTAAGCCAAAACCCAAAAACTTTTTTGTTGATACTAAATTGATATTGAGGGGTTAATATTTTTAAATTTACTGTCAATAATAAATTAATGGAAAACAAACCCCTAATACTCGTAACTAATGATGATGGGATCACAGCACCCGGTATAAGAAAATTAATTGAAGTGATGAGTGAGATTGGTGAGGTAGTTGTAGTTGCCCCAGACAGCCCACAATCAGCAATGGGACATGCAATAACGATTAACTCTACACTACATTGCACCAAAATCGATGTCAAAGAAGGTAATCATGTTGAATACAGTTGTTCGGGAACTCCAGCAGACTGCGTAAAACTTGCAGTAAATGAAATTTTAGAACGCAAGCCCGACCTTTGTGTTTCAGGAATTAATCACGGATCCAATTCTTCCATTAATGTCATTTACTCAGGGACAATGAGCGCAGCAGTTGAAGCTGGCATTGAAGGGATACAAGCAATCGGTTTTTCTTTATTAGATTACAGATGGAGTGCTAATTTTGAGGCCATTAGAAACTACGTTAAAAAAATTACCCTCAGTGCTTTGCAAAACAAAATTCCATCTAATGTGGTTTTGAATGTCAACTTTCCAAAACTATCTGAAGAAAAAATTAAAGGTATCAAAATTTGTCGTCAAGCCAGGGCCTATTGGGTAGAGGAGTTTGACAAAAGAACTAATCCAATGGGGCTTGATTATTACTGGCTAACTGGCAAGTTCATAAACGAGGACAAAGGAGAGGACACTGACGAATGGGCTCTAAGTCAAGGCTACATTTCTATAGTTCCTACCAAGTTTGACCTTACAGCACATCATGCTATTCAACGATTAAACTCTTGGAGTTTTGATTAATAAAGAATTTTTTCAGGGCTTAATTGCTAGTTTTTTTGCTAGTTCGAGTGTGATGATTTTTTTATTGTTATATTTTTCGGAGGCACCTATTGAAGAGGGAATTTCTTATTTTTTTAAACAAAAAAAATTAGGTGGGCTCATAAGTGTTAGCGCACTGATCAATCTACCGTTGTTCTTTTTGGGAATGCACAAGAGAAAAACAAATTTTGCTAAAGGAGTCATGATCACCTCTATAATAATAGTTGCAATTATTGCAATTCTTAAAATATTTTAAATTGAAATATTACATTATTGCCGGCGAAGCATCTGGTGATCTTCATGGATCAAAATTGATAGAAGCTTTGAGAGAAAAAGACAGTAAGGCTCAAATTCGTTTTTGGGGAGGTGATTTGATGCAAAAGGCAGGTGGGGTATTGGTAAAGCATTACAAAATGCTTGCTTATATGGGTTTTTGGGAAGTTTTCATCAATCTGGGTACTATTTTTAAAAACATCAAATTATGTAAAGAAGACATAACAGGCTTTAAACCCGATGTCATAATTTATATTGACTATCCTGGATTTAATCTCAGAATCGCAAAATGGGCCAAGCAACAAGGCTTTAAAAATCATTTTTACATCAGTCCTCAGGTTTGGGCTTGGAAAGAAAAAAGGGTATATCAAATGAAAAAGGATTTGGATGCCCTATATGTGATTCTTCCTTTCGAAAAAGATTTTTTTGAAAACAAACATAAATTTAAAGTTGAATTTGTTGGACACCCCCTTATGGATACCCTCATTAAAAGTAAAAAAACAACTAGTTTTCTCAAAGAAAATCAATTGTCTGAAAAGAAAAACATCATCGCATTATTACCAGGTAGCAGAAAGCAAGAAATCAAAATAATGCTCCCCATTTTTTTAAAGTTAGTATCACTTTATCCTCAATTTGAATTTGTTCTTGCCGGTGCTCCTGGAATAGATCCACAGTGGTATCAGAAATTCTTTAATGTTGAAAAGGTCAAAGTCATTCAAAACAAAACTTACGACCTGCTCCTACATGCAAGAGCAGCTATTGTTTCTAGCGGAACGGCTACATTAGAAACTGGACTGCTCAATGTTCCACAAGTAGTCTGTTACCGAAGTAGCTTTTTGTCATATCTGATTGGTAAATGGCTTGTAAAGTTGAAATACATCTCTCTGGTCAATCTGATTCTGGATCGTGAGGCAGTTAAAGAACTTATTCAAGGAGATTTTAATATTAAGAAAGTTGCACAACAACTTGAGTATATTCTTTCAGATAAAGGCAAAAATAAACTAAAAGAGGATTACGAAGAACTTCGAACTGTTCTAGGCAAGGAAGGGGCCAGTAAAAAAACAGCTAAGCTAATTATTGAGGCACTAAAATAGTTTTTTCAATAAATTTTTGGGGGTGAAAGCATAACCTATCAACCTCTAAACCTGGGTCTAAAGTTTTTACGATAATTTTCAAAATCCTCAGGCTTACTAAAAATCATATAATCCCCTTGCTTAATCATCTTAAGATAAAGTTCTATCTGTTGTGGATTTTGATAACCTACCAATGGAGTAATCAAATCCCCAGTCTCACTAATAAAAACAACGGTTGGATATCCTTTAACCCCCAAAAATTTAGTAAACTGGTGGGTTGAGTTTCTACCATTTCGATTGGGAACATAATCAGGATTGGTAAAAGTATTCCCATAGTAATTAATCGTTTCTTGACCCTCTGCGTTAAACTTTACAGCATAATAATATTTAGAAATATAAGTTGCTACATCACGGTTTTGAAAAGTTTTTTTATCCATCAATTTACAAGGTCCACACCAATCAGTATAAACATCGACAATTATTTTTTTTGGGTTCTCTCTCTGAGCTTCAAGAGCCTCTCCAAGAGTCATCCAATTAATTGATTGAGCATGGATCCAAAGACCACTAAGGCAAAACACAAGAAATAAATATCTCATATTCATAATAATCAAAAAGATTTTTCACTTAAATCCTCTGCCCCATGAGAGAGACGATTTAGGGGTTTCAGAATAGCAATGACTAATAGGCCAAATAATGTACAAAAAACAAAAATTCCTGTAAAAGTTGCCTTTTCTCCTGAATCTCCTGCATTCTCCCCTATATTGGCTGCCAGCTTATTTCCTAACCCTGAAGCAGCAAAATACAAGCCCATCATCAAGGCAGCGTATTTTTCTGGGGCCAACTTAGTAATGTAGGATAAAGATACAGGCGAGGCACATAATTCTCCTACAGTATGAAATAAATATGCCATTACCAACCAATGCATAGATGAATATCCAAGAAGTTCGTATTCTGAAGCAGCAAAGCGCATGAATAAAAAACCAAATCCCATAATGATAATACCTATAGCAATTTTAAAAATTGCAGAAGCCTCCTTGCCTTTCGATTTGACTCTCATCCAGATACCACCAACTACTACAGCAAGAGTAATAATAAAAAAGGCATTTAATGACTGAAACCAAGAGGCTGGGATTTCAAAACCCAGAAGGATCCGGTCTGTTTTTTGTTTTGCATACAAATTCATCAATCCACCAGCCTGTTCAAAAGCCCCCCAAAAAATGATAATCATTAAAAATGAGATCAACAGCACCTTAACCCTATCCTTTTCCACCTGGGATAATTTTTTTTTGCGTAATTCCTTTTTTTTCTCAAATGATATTTTTTTTAATTCCCCAACACCAACAAGATATTTTTGACCAAAATAATAAGTGATTTGTCCTATAGCCATACCGATGGCTGCGAGACCAAAACCATAATGCCAATTGTAGGTCTCACCAACCCACCCACAAAAGAGTGGAGCCAAAAATGCGCCCAAATTTATTCCCATGTAAAAAATGTAAAATCCTAGATCTCTTCTTTGATCTCCTGGAGGGTAGAGCCCACCTACCATACTGGAAATATTAGGTTTAAGTCCTCCTACTCCCAGAATAATAAAAATACAGCCAATATAAAAACTTAACTCACTATCAAACGCTAAAATTCCGTGCCCAATACAAAGTAAAAGCCCACCCAGCATGACCATCTTTTTCTGGCCTAGTAAATTATCTGCGATCCATCCACCTGGTATGGCAGCAATGTAAACCAACATGGTATACCAACCATAAAGCCATAAAGCCTTCTCATTTGACCATCCAAAACCTGGGTTTTGACTTGTGGTCTCAGCTACCAAAAAAATAGTAAATAGGGCACGCATTCCATAATAGGAAAAGCGTTCCCAAAGTTCTGTAAAAAACAAAACAAATAGTCCCGAAGGATGACCCAAAAAGCCTCTTTCATTGGACTCGTTTTGAAATGACTCTACCATAGGACTTTATAATTTTTAGTTTCAAAGTTACTCATTTTATAACATAACGAGGTTTAAGTAGCTATTAAACCAGCGATGTTAAAATATAGAATAATGTATCTTTACATCTTTCAGAAAAGATAGGTATGTCTAAGAAAATAGAGGGGTTTTCAAAATTGTCCAAAACAGAAAAAATCAATTGGATAACCCAAATGCATTTTGAAGATGTCCAAAAAGCAAAAGAGATCATTTCAACCTATAACCACAGTAATGAGATGGTTCAAAAAATTCACGATGAGTTCATTGAGAATTCTATTGCCAACTTCTATTTTCCCATGGGTGTAGCGCCCAATTTTTTAATAAATGGAAAGCAATACACACTTCCCATGGCCATAGAGGAAAGTTCTGTAGTAGCTGCTGCAAGCAAGTCTGCAAAGTTTTGGGCCTCCAGAGGTGGGTTCAAAGCTCAAATTCTGGGAACCAAAAAAATAGGGCAAGTTCACTT
>NZAX01000117.1 GCA_002687665.1 Flavobacteriaceae bacterium | reverse complement strand
GATTATTATATACCCAAGCAAAATGCCCATTAAAAAGTCTTTGTTCTAATTCAAACGCAAACTCTGTTGGAAAAAAATTTTCTATAACTTCAATTGTCATTTGTAGTCCCTTTCAATTATCATATCGATAAAGTGTTTCGCTTTCTCGAGGCTCTCTTTGCCTCCCTTATCTTGATGCCTAACTATATATTTTATAGCAGATCCTTCTGCGAATAACAACTTGTTTTTATTGATGAATTCACTGGGTTGTATCTTGTATTTTTTGTAATGGTCACCTCCGACCTGTGTTTTATATGCACTCATCTTCCAACCATTCCTCCTGTAGAATAACTTCTTCGTTCTGGCATTATGTCATCAACTTGATTTGCATAATGTTCTCGTAATTCTCTTCTTTCATTATATCTTTTTAATATTCTTATACAGTCCTTGATACCAATGTTGTTTTTACGTTTATTGAATTCCCAACAACAAAAAACAATATTATCTATCGTATACCCTCTTTCAGAATCAAATCGATCTATAGTGCAAAGTGTGTCTGCTCTTAAATTATCGGGATCATAAAAAGTTAAAGGAACACCTGTGTAATAACAATTTACACCATACTTTCTAACATGTTCACCCCATAACCATAATAAATCTTCTAGAGTAATTATTGGAACATCTTCATGAATCTTTTTTAACTTTTCTCTTTTTTTTATGGTGCTCATTTTTGCATTGTACTGACTTACAAAAAACCCTCTCAGGGTTTTTTTATGCTCTCTATCTGTTACTTTTAAACGTTCTCTTTGTTTTTTAGTTCTTTTTCTTACACCAGGTACAAAAGTTTTCTCACGATGTTTTCTACTGTAAGCTACATCTTTTTCCCTTGCTTCGTCTGATGCATAACGTTTAACACTAGTTACAGAAATACTAAACATCTTTGCTAAGTCTTTAGTAGGTACTCCGCTTTCCTTTAAGGATCTCAGTTTTGCTATTTGTTTTTCATCAAGTTTAAAATATTTTTTTGCTTTGGGTAAATATTTATCATATTCACTTGAACGCATTCTCTCTGGTTTTTTCATAAAATGTAAGCCCTTTCATAGTTTCTTGGTTCTAAAATGTGTAATGATTTCTTTGCGCGTGTTACAGCAACATAGAATAGTCTGTGTAATTCATCTGGGTCCATATCATTGTGGTCCATAGCAGACTTAGTAATATCAGGAAGAACGAGTACATTGTCAGCTTCACCTCCTTTAGCAGCATGTATTGTTGATAGTGTTATTCTTGGTGTCTGTGAAATTTTTTCTCTGTTGGCTAACATATTTCTTATGTAGTTTTCTGTGTTAGTATCTAGGCCTGCAAACGCTTTGTACCAAACATCGTCAGTTTGTAATCCATGATTATTCATACACTCTTCTATGTAATAACCGTCTTCGTTTTCATCCATTGTCTTACCAGTGCGATAACCTTTTGTTACGTTATCACCCAGGTATGAATAAATGTTTTTTATTGATCCGATTGGTAGTAATGTTTCACTGTTTCTCCATTTCTCCCAAGTTTGTATTGCAAGAAGTAAATCTAATTTGACAGAGTTTTTTGTTTTGTGTGAGTAGTACCACCCTTGCAGTTCGCAAAACTCTTTGATGTCATCTAAAAAATAATTTGCGCTGGATAAAACTAACCACTCTCCCTGTGACATATCAACCTGTGTCACGTCAGCATATCTTGTTAAATCACCCATCTCTTGTCTTGGCATGTAGTCTTTATCGTATCTGTTAGAAACAGATCTAATAATCTTTTGTGACATCTCATGTATCGGTCCACCGGGTATCCTATAAGATTGATTAAGTGTATCGATGTAATCTACCTCTTCTTTAAGAGCGATAAAAGTATCAACATCAGCGCCAGCCCATTTAAATATTGCTTGATCATCATCCCCTGCAATGTAGGTTTTGTTTGCTTTCGCCCAAAGAGTCCGGACCATTCTCCATTGCAAAGGTGAGAGGTCCTGTGCTTCGTCAATAAATAATACGTCGAAAGATGGTGATACATCTTGTTTAATAAAGTCTTCCAATAAATCATTGTAGTCAAGTAGACCTTTCTCTTTTTTATATCTGTTTAGTTCTTGATCTAATAAATACAATAAATCTCTTTCTATGTCCAAACCATGTTGGTTTCTATCGTATAAATCCAGGACAGGCATCTCCAATACTCGTGCTTTATTTATAATTCTTAAGTATTCATTGTCAGAATTAAATACACCATCTTCATCACTGTTCCATGCAGTTTTGATTGGTATACCGCATTTCAAACCAAAGTCTCTGTAGTCAGAATGCTTCATCATTTTTTCTTTGTTTATACCTAAAGTTCTAAAAGCAAGAGAATGTAGAGTTCTAAAAAAAGGTATCTCTTTTTGATCAATCATAAACTTTTCTTCTGCCCTGTGTGTCGCTTCCCATGCCGCTTTCTTTGTAAAAGAAAAGTACCCTATCCTTTTTATATCTGTTCCAGCTCGTAAAAAATCTTCTACCAAATTTAGTAGTGTAGTTGTTTTACCTGTACCAGGTGGGCCTAAAATAATTGTCTTCACTAAAATGGTGCCTCTTCGTATTTAACTTTACTCAATGCTGGCTTGTCTTTTTTCATTGCTTTTATTTTTATAACTCTTGGTGTTTGGTTTTTTATCGTCATTCTAATCTCATCATCAAAGATATCTTCTAATTGCTTCATGAGATTACCTGTTTTAATTTTGTCCATTTCCCAATTGTTTCTCTTACAAAAAGAATAAAAGTCATCCATTCTAAAATAAGTGTAGCCGTCATCAGTCCAGGACATTTTGTTCAACATATCTTCTTTTGTTCTTGCAGCAGGTCTGTTGACTGTAAAGTCATATAATAAATTTATAATTTGATTGATAGGATCTAACGATTCTAAAGGTTCAATCTCTTCTAGTGCAGATAGTAATGGACTGACATATAGCTCTCGCCAGTCTTTTGCTTTTGGTATCGGTGTCATTATGTCAGCTTGATCTAAAACAGCTAACGCAAATAAATTTGGATTATGTAATTGTTCAGTTTTTAGTTCAACTCGTTTACCACCTACATTTAAAAACCACTGTGGTGGATTTGATTTTATTTTTGTAAGTGTGTCTAGTTCTGGCATTTGCTCTTCATCAAAACCAACACCAAACTTTTTTGTTCTACATTTCGCAGGATTACATACACCACAAATAGGTTGTTCTTTACATCTGTATTTGTCATAACCTTTTCTGTTTAATGATTTTATTAATAACTGAACCTCCGTATTACTAAGTGGAGGTGACATTACCTTTTGATTATCTGCTACGAGCATATCCTCCCAATTATCTGGATTAGATTTTTTTCTATATACACCCACATTAAATAAACCATTATTTCTAGATCCTTCACCAAACCCTTCGTCAGCTAGTCTGTTTAAACATGGTGGACCATCTGGAAAAGCTTCAATTATTTCTTGTTTCTTTACAACTATTGATTCTATTTCTTCTCGTGTTTGCACCCATTCATCGTATATTTGATAAAACTCTTCTAAGCTTGCAGCTTCACCACCTGCTTTAAATGTATACCTAAGTCCTCTAATGCCGCCGTGATATGGTAGATTTAAAAAGTTTCCTGTGTCACCACGTTCAACTAATATTTCAGTTTGTTTCGGAAATATTTCACTACCACCATAACCCAAAGCTTCAGCCATTGCTTTTAATTTTGATTGCATCAATGATGCAGGTATAAAATCTTTAGCAAATAAAAATAAGTGTGCCCCTCCAGACTTTGATCTGAAAGTCACCAATGGAAACCCCATGCCTTTGATGTTACGCATGATAACTAAATGATCCAAGTTGTATTCATCTACATCAATACAACCCCACTTACACATATTCTCTTCATTAATAGGAATGACACCAAGAGCAGGATCTTTACCGTCAAGATGCTCGTTCCATAAGTCATCTGTTATAGATTGTCTTTTAATAAAAGCTTTGCCCTCAGCTTTGCCTTTATCTGTAGTTGCGCCTGATAAAATTAATTGACCATACGCACTGTTGTTTCCTTCAAATATTTCTTTAAAGCGTTGCATAGTTTCTTTGATACTCCTTTATTCTTTCTGCATTCTTTTCTCTGTACAGCTTTTGATACTCTTTTGTTTTGCGCTCAAAATACTGTACACCCTCGGGGCTGTCCCGAAACATTTGTAATGTTGCTTCTAAATTTCTTACTTTATTCCTTAGCTTTTGTAAAGTCTTCGTTCTGTAATATTTTCTTTGATAATTTTCTCTTTCGCTCATCTCTTTGTGCCCTTGATTCTTTTAAACTTATGTCCCACAACTCGTCTTGTTCTAGCCAATACTCGTCAAACGTCAGAGACGCGTAAGGGGGTCTATGCTTACGCGTCTCTTTCATGTTAAAATGGAACTGAGTCTGTTTCTTTAGACTTAGTCTCACCTTCTCCATGATTTACTGGTGCGTTATTAACGTTACCAGCAAATGCTTTTGCGGCCTCATATACACTTTTATCTTGTACAGGACCAATCTTAGTTATGTTCCAACCAAACCAAGTTCCCTTGTCATTTGATTGTTGCACTGTACCAAGATTATACACGTGACTATAAGAAGCCGGTGTGAACATACCATTCTTACCCTTCAGTGTGATGGTGTTCATCATCGAGTTCCATGATCTACTTACTTTCAACTGTGTTGATTTCATTGTAATCAATGCTTGTTGCATATCTTCTGTCAACACAAAGTAAGATGCTGTGTTTTCAAGATAGTTACCATTAGGTAATCTATCTTTATAGTCAGAACCTCTAGTGGTTTCTTTTATGATACCACTGCTGACTGGATGGATAGCTACAGGAGCACTTGTGCCCTCGCCTCTATCACTCCACTCAACGTATTCCCTCTTATAACCGCAAGGAATTACATTGAGTCCTTTCTCACCATCATATGTCTGCTTAGTCACGGTATTGAATATCATACCTGCCTCAGCACCTTCTACATACTTGGCGTCCCGTTTATTTATCTCGGGTGATAGCTGTCCCAACACTCTCAAAAAGGGCATAGCAAAATCTTCGCTACCCATTTGATCCATGCCGCCAGCTTTGTCTTGTTCAAACATGCTCGCTAAAGCTATGCTTGAATTTTCTTTTTTCGCTACTTGGTTCATGTTTCTTTTCTCCTTATTCATGATTCGTTATTTCCGGCTAATTTTAGTTTGATCCTTTACAAACAAATGAAAAGAATCCGAGGGCATGTCGAGGCCGGCCTCGACACGCTCTCTATAGAGTGCCTTCAAAGTCATCGGCTCAACTTTTGATTTTTGTTGAGGTTCATACCCATTAGACACTGCAAGGTCCAGGAGTTCCTGTGCCTTGTTATCTTCGCCTTTACCGAACGTAACAGCAACTTCGTTTTTAATGATGTCGCCTAGCCCGTTTTCTCGAAGCCATTTGTAAGCTGACTCTATGTTGTCTTTTTTAACAGTACAGCTGTATGCTTTTCGCACCTCAACTCCACTACCGTCAGCTAATTTCAAAGATGATAGTCCCTGCTCTGCAAGTAGGTTTGGTATTATCTCTGAAGAAATCTTATCTGCTTGATCTTTTTTATGTTTTATTTTGTCTTCTAAATCTGCTATCTCGTCTTCGTAAGACTTCAGCTCTTGACAGTATTTAGCTAAGGTATTGATATCAGATTTCTCTATTATTTCTTGTTGATCGTTTTCCAGATCATCTAAAGTTAGTGTTGTCATCTCATTCTCCTTTTTCATATAAATTAAAAGACAGTGGATAATATCTTGTTTCCTGTCTGTCCCATTTCAAAAGATTAAATTTACCTTGCGTAATGTCGCTTACTATTGCTGTTGATAATCCAATAATAGCAGGGTCACCTGTACAAAGTATGTAGTCCGTTTCTTTGAAATCTCGTAAATTTTTTCTCATTTTATGTATAAAAGGTCCTGGACTAAACATCATCTGTGAATTTTCTGGCAAACAAATAACCAGATATCCAAAGTCTGATGCAGTCAAAATGTTGATGTTTCTTGGTGGGTGTTGTAGTACATACACAAAATCTTCTTGAGGGTTTTCCTTGTTAAATTCTAGGAATTCCTGCAATTGTTTTGGTCTGTACAATTCAAATAATTTATTTCTCATAATCGCTTTCTTATATGTTGACATTCAACATAGCTATTGTTATATAAATGTCAAGAAAGAAAAATTAAAATATGATAAAAAACTATAAGTTTAAAACCAAGCCATACGAGCATCAACTCAAGGCATTGGAAAAATCATGGGCCCAAGATACTTATGCCCTATTTATGGAGATGGGGACAGGTAAATCCAAGGTCCTCGTTGATAACATAGCTATGCTGTACGACAGAGGCGCGATTAAAGGTGCACTGGTTGTGGCACCTAAAGGTGTTTACAAAAACTGGGACAGCATAGAGTTTCCTGTTCATATGCCTGAACACATAGAATATACAAAAGTATTGTGGGAACCAACACTGACAAAGAAAAAACAGGCTGAGCTCGATACATTATTTGCAGATGATGATAAACTTAAGATACTGATAATGAACGTAGAAGCATTTTCTACATCAAAAGGACTGGACTTTGCTCGAAGTTTCCTTAACATTTTTGTTGGAAGAGCTTTGATAGGGATTGATGAATCTACGACGATCAAGAATCCGACAGCAAAGCGAACAAAAAATATTTTAGAAATAGGGAATCTAGCGAAATATCGTAGGATCTTAACAGGCTCTCCAGTAACAAAGTCACCGCTTGACTTATTCAGTCAATGCAAGTTCCTCGATCCGTTTCATCTTGGGTATGACTCTTACTATGCCTACAGATCTCGCTACGCTCACATGTTAGAAAGAAATTTCGGTGGACGTCGTGTGCAGATTGTTGGTAGTTATCGTAGACTAGG
>NZAX01000116.1 GCA_002687665.1 Flavobacteriaceae bacterium | reverse complement strand
CCGGAGCAAAAAGCTTTGTATCAAATTGTTTACGATTCACAGGAAGCGGCCATAAGTGCTTCTCAGGTGGGAAATACTTTTAGAGCGATTTACCTATTGTCCTATGACATTGTAGCTAAGGGATTACTGCAATTGGGGATCATCAGCGAGGCCTCAGAGGCCAGAATATATTATCCGCATGGTCTTTCACACCACATTGGACTGGATGTTCATGACCCTGGAAATTATCAGGATTTGGAGGCGGATATGGTCATTACAATAGAGCCCGGTATTTACATTCCGGAAAACAGCCCCTGTGACCCCAAATGGTGGAATATTGGTATCCGTATCGAAGATGATGTCTTGATCACCAATGATGGCCCGGTCAACTTGTCGGCTGCTGCACCTAGGGACTGGAAAGGCATAGAGGAGTTGATGAAGGAAAAGAGTGCTTTAAAGGATTTTATTTTACCAGATATCAATAGTCTAGTCCAGTAAATAAGCTTTGAGTTCACTGTAATCCTTGATGGGAACACTGACTTTTTCTTTAGAGAGGGTATCCATTAGCCTTTCGGGGATTTCAACTTCCAATTTAAGGGTTTTGTTGACCGAGTCCAAAAATTTGACGGGATGGGCGGTTTCCAGGAAAACTCCGTAAAAATCCTCTTTTTGTTGGTTTAAATATTCTTTTAGTCCCAAATAACCCACGGCACCATGCGGATCAGCAATATAGTTTTTGAGGTCGTAAATTTCCTTTAAGGCCTTTCTAGTTTGCTGATCTGTATAACGATAGCCAGAAAGATTTTTTTTCATTTTTACAGAATCGTTATTGAATATTTTTTGAATTCTGACGAAGTTACTAGGGTTACCCACATCCATGGCATTGGAGATGGTTTGGATGGTTGGCATGGGATTATAAGTACCCGTTTCCAAATAACGGGGAACAGCGTCATTTACATTGGTACTTGCAATAAAGTGATCTATAGGCAATCCCATTTGCTGTCCCATGATACCGGCACAGATATTTCCAAAGTTTCCGCTGGGAACGGAAAACACCAATCTTTTATTTTTGCTTTTAAGCGCCCTGTAGGCTATAAAATAGTAGAACATCTGGGGGAGCCACCGAGCGATATTGATAGAGTTGGCAGAGGTAAGGTTTAAACTAGATAAACCCGGATCCAAAAAAGCGGTTTTGACCATTTCTTGACAATCGTCAAATACTCCGTCAACCTCAAAAGCAGTGATGTTTTGTCCAAGAGTGGTCAGCTGTTTTTCTTGAATTTCACTGACTTTACCCTTTGGATACAAGATGACAACATTGATACCCTCAACTCCCAGAAAGCCATTGGCAACAGCTCCTCCTGTATCTCCGGAGGTAGCTACCAAGACGGTTATTTTCTCATTACTGTCCCTATTGAGGTGTCCCAAAGATCGCGCCATAAATCGTGCTCCAACATCTTTAAAGGCAAGGGTTGGACCCTGAAATAATTCCAAGGCAGCAATATTATCAGTAATATCAATAATTGGGAAGTCAAAATCCAAGGTCTCTTTGACAATTTCCATCAGTTTTTCTTTCAAAAATTTATTCCCAACATAGGGTTTGATTACCCGGTATGCCATTTCGGGAATACTCATTTTTTCGATGCCATCAAAAAAACTTTGGGGGAGTTGGGGGATGGTTTCAGGAAAATATAGACCTCTGTCTGGGGCTAAACCTCTCTTTACTGCATTGTGAAAAAGTGTACTTTTTGAGTTATGGTTAAGACTGAAGTACTTCATTAATTGGGTAAAATTTTGATTCCTTGATCGTTGATTTTAGATAGGTGTATTTCAAAATCTATACCAATAGATGAAATTATTTCATCAATGGCCTTAGAAACTTTTTGGGCAGTTTCCATTCCTTTGGTTAGGGCATAAACTGATGGGCCGGAACCCGAGATTCCAAAACCCAATGCACCTGCATTTATGGAGGCTTTTTTTAGAGAATCGAATTCTGGGATCAAAAGTGATCGCATGGGTTCTACAATTTCATCTTTCAAGCTTCTCGACATTAAACCGTAGTCTTCTTTATACAAGGCAGAGACGAAAGCCCCTAAATTCCCCCATTGTCGGATAGCGTTTTCCATTGTAACGTTTTTTTTGATTATTTCACGTGCGTGCATGGTTTTTAATTCAATCTTGGGATGTAAGATCACGGCAGTCAACTCCTTGGGTGTCGGTAGCTGGATCACATCAATAGGATCAATAGATCTTACCAAAGTGATTCCTCCCATAAGGACTGGAGCCACATTGTCGGCATGGGCCGATCCACTTGCCAGCGCTTCGCCCTCCATTGCAAAAGCAATCAATTCTTGGGCCTTAAAAGGTTTACCTAGTAATTCATTGATACCATAAACAGCTCCTGCAGCACTGGCAGCACTGCTTCCAATTCCACTACCGGCTTTGATGTTTTTGTAAATTTCTATTTCAAACCCTGCTTTTTGCGGATGGGATTTGAGCAGGGCTTCCGCGGCTGAGCCAGCAACATTTTTTTTCACATCCAGCGGGAGGCTTTGACCTACGATTTTAGTAATTTTTAAGCCCGAGGATTCTGTTTTTCGAATTACCATTTCGTCGCCCACAGGGTCAAGACAAAATCCCAATACGTCAAATCCGCATGATACATTGGCCACACTGGCAGGAGCAAAAATCTTAATTTGATCCATAATTATTGCTTTCCAATTCTGATGATATCGGCAAAAATACCCGAGGCAGTCACATCTGCTCCGGCTCCCGCTCCCTTTACAATAAGAGGTTGTTCTTTGTAACGATTGGTGTAGAAAAGGATGATGTTGTCACTACCTTCGAGATTGTAAAAGTCGTGTCCTTCTTTGATCAGTTGTATACCTACTTTGGCTTTTCCATTTTCCAATTGTGCAACATATTTCATTTTAGCATCTTCCTTTTCGGCATTCTTCAATAATTTCTCAAAATGATCACTGTGTTTTTGAAGGGATTCAAAAAAGGATTTGCTGTCTTGGGTATCCAAACATTCTTGAGGCAAGAAGGATTCATTTTCAATTTCCTCCAATTCAATTTTCATTCCACTTTCACGGGCCAATATCAATATTTTTCGGGCAACATCAATACCGCTGAGGTCGATCTTGGGATCAGGCTCCGTGTAACCTTCTTGTTGTGCTTCTAAAACTACATCGTGGAAAGAGACTCCCTTTTTGAAGTTGTTGAATACAAAATTCAAACTTCCGGATAAAACGGCCTGTATTTTGATGATTTGATCTCCGGAAGCGATGAGATTGTTCAGTGTATCAATGATGGGTAGTCCAGCTCCCACATTGGTTTCGAACAAGTATGGGCTTCCAAATTTTCTAGATATCTTTTTGAGGTTGAGGTAGTTGTTCAACTCATCGGCAGCAGCAATTTTGTTACAAGTAACTACACCAATGTTGTTGTTTAAATAACGAGCATACTCCTTGGCAATGATCTCACTGGCCGTATTGTCTACAAAAATACTATTCCTAAGATTGAGTTTTTTGGCATGTTTAAAAAACACATCTCTACTGGCATTGGTTTGACTTTCTTCTAATTGTGATTTCCATTGGATCAAATCCAAAGAATCTTCTCCCAAAACCATTTTTTTTGAATTAGATATTGCAATAACACGAATTTTTAACCTTAGATTTTCAATCAAATATTCAGTTTGCTTTTCAATTTGTTCCAAAAGTTTACTGCCCACATTTCCCACACCTGTGACAAAAAGGTTCAATTCTTTGATCTGGGCTTCAAAGAAAATCTCGTGTAGCGTGTTGATGGCTTTGATAACATTCTTTTTGTCAATGATGATTGATATGTTTCTTTCGGATGCGCCTTGAGCAATTGCCCTGATATTAATATTATTGGCCCCAAGACTGCTGAATAGTTTTCCACTGATTCCCTGGTGATCCTTCATTTTTTCACCCACAACAGCGATGTTGACCATGTTTTTTTCAATTTGAGCAGGGGCAACTTTGTTGATGGATATTTCAAAGTCAAATTTTTCATCGATCACCTTTTTGGCCTTAATGGCTTCGTCTTCTTTTACTCCAATACAGATGGAGTGCTCTGAGGAAGCCTGGGTTATCATAATCACATTTATATTTTGGTCAGACAAGGCCTCAAAGAATCTCTTGGAAAAACCGGTGATTCCAATCATACCACTTCCTTCCAAATTGATTAGGGCAACGTTGTCAATATGACTGATTCCCTTAACGATTTCAACATTTTCAAGGGCAGGGGTGTCATCGATGAGTGTACCCGGATCTTCGGGTGCAAAAGTGTTTTTGATTACAATTGGAATTTTTTTCTCAATGATGGGTTGTAAGGTTGGTGGGTAAATTACTTTGGCTCCAAAATGAGAAAGTTCCATTGCTTCATAATAAGTTAATTTTTCAATTGGCTTAGCTTGTGCTACGATTTTGGGATCAGCAGTATACATGCCACTGACATCACTCCAAATTTCTAAAACCTTAGAATCAGTGGCATTAGCAATGATAGCTGCCGAGTAGTCCGATCCTCCTCTACCAAGGGTAGTGGTTTCTCCCAAATTGTTACTAGCTATGAAACCTGGGATTAAAACAACATCAGAAGAGTTTTTTTTGAAAAAATTCTTAATGAGATTATCTGTAATTTTTTGATCTACTACATCTCTTCCATTATGGGAGGATGTTTTAATGAGTTCCCTACTATCTTTTAATACAGAATCGATTTTGTTGTAAGTAAAGACTTCCTGAATTATATTACTAGAGAGAATTTCTCCGTATGATGATATGCTGGAATTATTTTTAGGTGTAACCTCCTCTAAAAGGTGAATTGCATCAAGTTTTGATTCTAACTCATTGAGGTTTTTTTTCAAAAAACTGATGATAGCACTTTGGTGCTGAATTGGTACGCAGTTTTTGATTGTATCCAAATGTAGTTTTTCAATTACAGTAAGATTGTCTTTATAGTGATCTTCACCGGATTGAGCCAATGAAAGCATTTCCATTAGCAGGTCAGTTACACCTCCCAAAGCTGATACGACTACTGAAATAGGACCTCTTTGATTTTGAATAATTTTTAGAACACACGATAGGCTTTCTGAGTTTGCTACCGATGTTCCTCCAAATTTTAAAATTTTCATTTTATATGTTTTTCATTTTTAACCCTGCACTTTGATGTGTCTGGGGTAATTGATTTGAGATGATTGCTATGATTTGAATCTAAATCTATAGATTTGAGGACATTTGGCCATGGCGTTATATGTAATGATCTCCCCCTATAGGGGTATTCATTGTTGAAATGGAAGTGGTTATAACAATAACTTTTGACCTGAAACCGGATGTACGGATATTTAAATTATTCATATTATCTATGATGTAAGCAAAAATATTACAAAACCATCAGCTTAAAAATTTTTTGGAAAAAATTTTAGCTTAGGACTTCTTAAAAAAAAAGCCACCCGCTGTTGGATGGCTTCTATAAAAGATCTGATTTTTAGTTCTCTTTAATCTCCTTACCCGATTTGATATGGAGTCCTTCGTCCCCTTTCTTGTAATCTAGGGTAATGTGTATTCCTTCTTCAATGTTATTGTTTACAACATTCTCAGCCAATAGATCATCTATGTACTTCTGAATAGCTCTATTAAGGGGTCGAGCTCCGTATTTCTTGTCAAAACCTTTATCATTCAAGAAAGCTTTTGCAGCTTTGGTGAGAGATAAGCCAAAACCTAGCTTTTCAACTCTTTTAATAAGTTTTATTAATTCAATATCGACAATTTTTTCAATGTCTTTCTTTTCAAGTGTATTAAAAATTACTACATCGTCGATACGATTTAAAAATTCGGGTGCGAATGTTTTCTTTAAAGCATTTTGAATTACACCTTTCTCTATCTCGCTGGCTTGAGATTTCATACTTGAGGTTTCAAAACCAACACCGGTGCCAAAGTCTTTTACTTGTTTTGCTCCAATATTGGAGGTCATTATTATGATGGTGTTTTGAAAATTAATCTTTCTACCAAGACTATCAGTCAAGAAACCGTCATCCAAGACTTGGAGTAGCATATTAAAAACATCGGGATGAGCTTTTTCAACCTCATCCAACAAAATGACGGAGTAAGGCCTTCTTCTTACTTTTTCACTCAGTTGCCCACCTTCTTCATATCCAACATAACCAGGAGGGGCTCCAATTAATCTAGAAATGGCAAATTTTTCCATGTATTCACTCATGTCAATTCGAATGAGGTTTTCTTCGGAGTCAAAAATTTCTTTAGCTAAAATTTTGGCTAATTGTGTTTTACCAACTCCAGTTTGTCCAAGGAAAATAAATGAGCCTATAGGTCGGTCGGGATCTTTAAGACCCGCTCTGTTTCTTTGTATGGCCTTTACGACTTTTTCAACGGCCTCTTTTTGTCCGATGATTTTTTCACCAATGATTTTGGTTAGGTGAGCCAATTTCTTTTTCTCACTTTTAATAATTTTGTTTACTGGTATGTTGGTCATCATGGATACAACATCTGCAATATGTAAATCATTTACGGTAACCCTGTTAAGTTTCGACTCTTCCTGCCACCTTTCTTGAGCATCGTGAAGGGTTCTTTCAACCCTTTTTTCATCATCTCTAAGCTTGGCTGCCTCCTCATATTTTTGTTTTTTTACAACAGAATTTTTTTGTTCTTTTACTCTCTCGAGTTCCTCTTCAAGCTTTAGGATTTCATCGGGGACATTCATGTTGTTAATATGGACCCTCGATCCTGCTTCATCAAGTGCATCGATGGCCTTATCAGGGAGGTAGCGGTCTGTCATGTATCTTGAAGTGAGTTCGGCACAGGCTTTGAGAGCCTCATCAGTGTAAATGACATTGTGATGATTCTCGTATCTATCTTTGATGTTCCTCAATATCTCGAGGGTCTCCTCTTCAGTGGTTTCCTCGATCAAAACTTTTTGGAAACGTCTTTCCAATGCACCGTCTTTTTCTATGTTTTGTCTATATTCGTCTAGTGTTGTTGCACCGATACATTGAATTTCTCCACGTGCCAAGGCAGGTTTAAACATATTGGAGGCATCTAAGCTTCCTGTGGCTCCTCCAGCACCAACTATGGTGTGGATTTCGTCAATAAATAAAATTATATTTTCATTTTTTTCCAGTTCATTCATTACAGCTTTCATGCGCTCTTCAAATTGGCCTCGGTATTTGGTTCCTGCAACCAAACTCGCTAAATCGAGGGAAACAACACGTTTGCCATAGAGCACTCTGGAAACCTTTTTTTGGATAATACGCAATGCAAGTCCCTCTGCAATGGCTGATTTCCCAACCCCTGGCTCCCCAATCAATAATGGATTATTTTTCTTTCTTCTGCTAAGGATTTGTGAAACCCTTTCGATTTCTTTTTCTCTCCCAACTACAGGATCTAATTTATTTTTTTCAGCTAAGGCAGTAACATCGCGACCAAAATTATCCAAAACTGGTGTTTTAGACTTGACATTGACTCTTGATTCGGTGGTAGGTACAAATGGATTTTCTTTACCTGACTCATTTTCATCTTCTTTTTCATCCGGAAATGAAGATGAAGAAGAAATATCAATGTAGTTTTGGTCGTCACTGGCGATCATTAATTTAAACTGTTCCTTGACGATGTCGTAATCAATGTTCAGGTTAAGTAATAGCTTTGTTGTTGGATCATTCTCATTCCTTAGGATACAAAGTAACAGATGAGCAGTATTGATGATGTCACTTTGAAAAAGCTTTGCTTCTAGAAATGTTGTCTTCAATGCGCGTTCTGCTTGTCGGGTAAGGTGAAGGTTTTTCTTATTGTTGACCACACCCGAATTTTCAACTACAGCGGGGTTGAGAATTTCGACCTTTTGTCTTAGTTCATTGAGGTCGATTTCAATAGATTTAAGAATTGATACTGCTTTTCCCTCACCGTCTCTCAATATCCCCAACATTAGATGTTCTGTCCCAATGGAGCCGTGGCCCAATCTTAGGGCTTCTTCTTTACTGTAAGAAATTACATCTTTTACTCTAGGTGAAAAGTTATCATCCATATTTGAAAGTTATTATCCAATTTTTGAATTAATCAAAAAGCGTTCCAAATGTCTTTCTATAGCTAAGAGACAAAAAAAATATCATTTAGCAAAATGGCAAAAGCAAAATTTTACAATCATAATATGATATTATCATGTTGATAAATTCAGTAAAAAATATTGCGGAAATCCCAATACAAACAAGCTGATAGAGTATTTTAGCTAATACGTAAATAAAAATAAATGGTTGACGGAGAAAAATTAATTCCAATTAATAT
>NZAX01000082.1 GCA_002687665.1 Flavobacteriaceae bacterium | reverse complement strand
TTAAAAAAATCGCTATTGAGCCTGCCTTTGTCCTATATGGGATATTCGGGATATCTGAATCCCTTTACATTAGAGTCTCAAGCAAATGCTAAAATGCCCATTCAAAGTTTGATTACTACATCACTCCACGAAACTGCCCATCAAATGGGGTATGCTTCAGAGAAAGAAGCCAATTTTATCGCTTATCTATCTGCTATCAAGTCTAAGGATCCTTACATTCAGTATGCTGGTAACATTTTTGCATTTAGGTATTTATTCAATGATTTGTTCAAGCTGGATCCCAAAAAAGCAAGAAATAAATTAAAGCTTTTAAATCCAGGCATTTTCAAAAACTTCAAAGAAGTGAACGATTTTTGGAAAAAATATGATAACCCTTTAGAAATCATTTTTAACAAAACCTATCATAAGTACCTCAGGGCTAATGGCCAAATAAGTGGTATCAAGAGTTACAATGAAATGGTAGGTTTGTTGATCAACTATCACAAAAATGAAAAGCGATTTTGACGTTATTCTGGTAATTACCCAATAACTTTATAAAAAAAACAGCTTTGGAATATATCAGCAGTGCCCAAAACCCCATGATCAAAAAACTCAATCTTTTGATAAGTAAATCAAGAATTCGTAAAAAAGAAAATCGATTTGTGGTATCGGGTGAGCGGGAACTTACTCGGGCGGTTGAAATGGGCTATAAAATTGACACCCTTTTCTACAGAGTGGATTATTTTGAAAAAATTATTAAAGTTCATTCTGATTGTGTTTTTGAATTAAGTTCTGCTCTTTTTGACCGTGTAAGCATGCGGTCGGGTTCTGAAGGAGTCATCGCCATATTGGAGACTAAAAGTCATCACATCAAAGATATTTCTGTCGATAATGACAGTCGTGTTCTAGTTGTGGAAGCTCCAGAAAAACCTGGCAACATAGGGGCTTTATTAAGAACCGCTGCTGCCGCTGGGTGGGATGCGGTCATTATTGCCAATCCCAAAACCGACCTTTACCACCCCCAAATAATCCGAAACAGTATGGGGGGTGTATTTTCAATTCCAATTGCCTCCGCTAGTTCCGAAGAGGCAATCTCTTTTTTGGAGGCAAATGCTTTTAATATATCAGCTGCAGCCTTGGATGATGAAGCAAAACACTTCAAAAGAGTAAAATATCAAAGGCCGTTGGCTCTGGTTTTTGGGACTGAGGACAAAGGCCTTGACCAAAAATGGTTAAAAAAGGCACAACAAATAATAAAAATTCCGGTACAGTTTCCCATTGATTCACTTAATCTGTCTGTTTCGGCAGGGATTTTGATGTACCACTGTGGAGACCAATGATTTTGTTGAATTAAAAGTTTCGAGTACCTTTATTATAACGATGATTGTCATTGAAAAAATAGAGAACAAAGAGATTGCCAAGCAGTATAAAGAACTGCTTCAAATCAGTTATCAAACCTTATCTAATAAGGATAAGATACTGATCCGTTCAGCTTTTGATACTGCAGTTAATGCTCACAGAAATCAACGCCGAAAGTCTGGTGAGCCTTATGTTTTTCACCCAATCAGTGTTGCCAAAATCGTAGCTAATGAGATTGGTCTGGATGCCACCTCTATTGCAGCTGCCCTTTTACACGACGTAGTAGAGGATTCCGAATACAGCTTTAAAGATATCGAGAACCTTTTTGGAAGCGATGTAATGAAAATTGTTGAAGGGTTAACCAAAATTTCTAAACTCAGTAAAGAGAGCAATACCTCCCTTCAAGCCGAAAATTTCAGAAAACTACTGATTACCCTGAACGACGATATTCGGGTCATCATCATCAAAATTGCAGATCGACTGCACAATATGCAGACCCTTGATTCGATGCCTGAATACAAACAGATTAAAATAGCTTCGGAAACACTTTATATCTATGCACCATTGTCTCACCGTATTGGACTCTACAATATCAAAACTGAACTGGAGGATCTTAGTTTTAAGTATACTGAAGCTGAACGATATGAATCCATTAAAAATAAAATCGAGGAAAGTAAGGAAGAACAAGATCAATACATCAATTCCTTTTCAGAAATTATTCAATTTGCTCTGGCAAAAGAAAAATTAAAATATAAAATTAAAGGTCGCAGTAAATCTATTTTCTCTATCAATAGAAAAATGACCATTCAAAATATTCCTTTTGAGAATGTTTTTGACAAGTTTGCCATTCGCATTATTTATAAATCCACGCACCGTAATGAAAAGTTTTTGGCATGGAAAATTTATTCTATCATCACAGATCATTTCACACCAAATCCAACACGTCTAAGGGATTGGATTACCGCTCCCAAATCAAACGGTTATGAAGCTTTGCATATAACTGTAATGGGGCCCAACAACAAATGGGTAGAAGTTCAGATAAGATCTGAGCGGATGAATGAAATAGCAGAAAAGGGCTATGCTGCGCATCACAAATACAAACAAGGGCATCAAAAAGATATTGGAATTGAGTCTTGGCTAGACAAACTGCAGGAGGTTTTGGAAAACCAAAACGAAAACCCTGTTGATTTTGTGGAAAACTTTAAGCTCAACCTTTACGCAAAAGAAATTTTTGTGTTCACTCCAACAGGAGACATTAAATCCCTTCCAAAGGGTGCCACTGCTTTAGATTTTGCCTTTAGTATTCATACCGAAATTGGAATGAAAACCAGAGGTGCTAGAGTCAATGGAAAACTAGTTCCATTAAGCAAGACGCTAAAAAGTGGTGAGAGTATTGAAATTATCACTTCTGAAAACATTAAACCCACTGCCAACTGGTTGGATTTTGTAAAAACCTCCAGGGCAAAATCAAAAATCAAGTCATCACTAAACGACGAAAAGAAAAGAATTGCTGAGGATGGGCGAGAAACCCTCAGAAGAAAATTAAAGCAACTTAAG
This sequence comes from Flavobacteriaceae bacterium, assembly GCA_002687665.1. Classification (GTDB taxonomy): domain Bacteria; phylum Bacteroidota; class Bacteroidia; order Flavobacteriales; family Flavobacteriaceae; genus UBA8316. The sequence continues at coordinate 4,324 of NZAX01000082.1, read as the reverse complement.
ATCACTCTAAAAGACAAAACCATAAGCCAGATGCTGAGGTATTTCAATCTCAATAATAGTTTGGATTTGTATTACCGCGTTGGTTTGGGTACAATTAATAACAAACAGTTAAAAGATTTCTCAACCGAATACAATAGTAGCTTCCTCAATTTCTTTAAAAAAAGAATTCGAAAGAAAACTATTCCATACAAAAAAGAAGGGAGTAATGAGATCACACAACGATTTGACACATTGGTTTTTGGTAAGGAAATGGAAACCTTAAAACACACTTTATCTAATTGTTGTAATCCAATTGCAGGTGACCCAGTGTTTGGCTTTATTAGTACTAATGAGGGGATTAAAGTCCATAAAAAAGATTGTTCCAATTCCCTGTCCTTACAATCTAACTTCGCTTATAGAATCATCAAAGCAAAATGGGTGGATTCATCCTCCGATGAATTTACCGCTATATTAAGACTCTCGGGTATTGACAACATTGGTATTGTTAGTGAGGTAACCAAATCGATTACGGGAGATATGAGTGTCAATATCAATAAACTGAGTTTTGATAGTGAGGATGGTATTTTTACAGGCTTAATCAGTGTAAATGTCAAAAATAAAACAATACTCAATCGATTGATTAATAGGATTTTAAAGGTAAAAGGTGTAGATAAAGTTCTCAGGGAATGATTTAAGACCTATATTTGTAAAAATGAAAAAAAACAAATCCAATCAAGAAATTGTTAAGGAGGTTTTTGTAAACTTCTTAAACAAGCACGCCCACCGAAAAACTCCGGAGCGATTTGCCATATTATATGAAATTTATGACAGTGATGAACACTTTGATGTTGAATCATTGTACATCACCATGAAAAACAAAAATTACAGAGTAAGCAGGGCAACGCTCTACAACACCATCGAACTCCTTATGGAATCTGGGTTGGTTAGAAAACATCAGTTTGGTAAAAACCAAGCCCAGTACGAAAAGTCGTATTTTGATCACCAACACGACCATATTATCCTCACAGATTCAGGAGAGGTAAAGGAATTTTGTGATCCCAGAATTCAAAATATAAAAAAAACAATCGAAGAAATATTCGATATTGAAATACACAACCACTCTCTTTATTTTTACGGAACAAAAAAAAGAGTAAACTCATAAATTAAATATGTCCGTAGACTTACTGCTAGGCCTTCAATGGGGCGACGAGGGGAAAGGTAAAATCGTAGATGTATTGACTGAATCCTATGATATCATTGCCCGTTTTCAAGGAGGGCCCAATGCCGGTCATACTTTAGAGTTTGAAGGGATAAAACACGTTTTACACACCATACCCTCAGGGATATTTCACCCAAGTGCAATCAATTTGATTGGTAATGGTGTGGTGATCGATCCTGTGATTTTTAAAGAAGAATTGGAGAAATTGACTCCCTACAATATTGATTTTTCGACAAAATTATTAATCTCAAAAAAAGCCCATCTCATTCTTCCTACCCACCGATTATTGGATGCCGCATCGGAGGCATCTAAAGGAAAAGGCAAAATTGGCTCAACTTTAAAGGGAATTGGTCCAACCTACATGGACAAAACCGGAAGAAATGGGATGCGTGTAGGAGATATTTTAACCAAAAGGTGGAAAGATAGCTATATGGCATTGACCCAGAAACACCTCAAAATGTTGGATTTTTATAATGTAGATTTGGAATATGACTTAAGTGAATTGGAAACCCAATTTTTTGAATCCATTGAAACCTTTAAAAAATGCCAAATAGTAGACAGTGAAACCTTTTTGCATAAAGCTCAAGACGCTGGAAAAAAGATTTTAGCTGAAGGAGCTCAAGGATCATTACTGGATGTTGACTTTGGAACTTATCCATTCGTTACCTCCTCGACCACAACGGCGGCAGGAGCATGTACCGGTTTGGGTATTGCCCCCAATAGAATCAAAGAGGTTTTTGGGATTTTTAAAGCCTATACTACCCGAGTAGGTAGCGGACCATTTCCAACTGAGTTATTTGACGATGTCGGTAAGCGCATTGCTAAAATTGGACATGAGTTTGGAGCCACCACAGGAAGAGCCCGACGATGCGGGTGGATTGACTTAGTTGCTCTAAAATACGCTATTCGGGTTAACGGTGTTACCCAACTGATGATGATGAAAGGTGATGTGCTCTCAGGAATTGATATAATCAAGGTTTGTAATCAATACAAAACAGAGCAGGGACTAATCCACCATTTTCCATTCGACATCAATAATGAATCCATATCTCCTAAATACATTAATTTTCCCGGATGGGAGGAAGATTTAACTCAAGTCAATTCGGCTGATAAACTTCCCAAAAACTTTATAGATTACATTCAATTTCTTGAGAGAGAACTTAATACTCCCATTAAAATTGTTTCCGTAGGACCTGATAGAAAACAGACTATTTTCAGGTAGATTTTCTAATTTAGTGCCAACAACCACTTACTTTGAGAAAGCATATTCAAATCGGTATACTTCAGCTTGTTTTTCTATTTGCAATAGGAAAAGCAGCAGCACAAGAAGAACCTAAGACTATTAAAATCATTCAGGCTGGAGGCTCCAACCAGGATCAGTTTAGTTTTCCAGGTGCCAATATATTGGTTAAAAAAGAGGGGATTAGAGTTCACCTTTTTCACGAGGGTGCCTTGATAAAATCCGATATATCTTATTTCTATCCCAAGGAGAATTTTTTCAGAGCCAATGGTGACGTGATCTTTACCCAAGGGGATACTCTAAAAATGACTTGCGATCAAATCGAATATGACGGAACCAGTAAACTTGCCAAAGCATGGGGAAAAGTTGTCCTTGAAAGACCAGATATGAATCTCAAAACAGATACCCTCTATTTGGATCGTGCCAATTCCAAGGCTTTTTACAATTCTTTTGGAACCATCTTAGATGAAAAAAGAAAACTAACCAGTATCAAAGGGATCTACTTTATTGATGAATTAAAATACCGATTCATATCTAATGTAAAAATTGACGACCCTGAATACCTCCTCAATTCACAACGACTGGACTATTATACCGAGAGTGACAAGGCCTTCTTTTATGGAAAAACAACCATCGTGGGCGGGGAATACGACATTTACTGTGAAAAGGGAACCTATGACACCCAGTTTCAAAGAGGTAATTTTCAGGAAAATGCAGTTATCTATTATGACAATAAAGAAATCAGAGGGGACAGTTTGTATTTTGAAAATGAAAAAAATTATGCTGCTGCAACCAACAACATCAGTGTGATTGACACTCTGAATAAATCCGTCATTAACGGCCATTACGGTGAGATTTTCAAAGCTAAGGATTCTGCCATCATCACTCGAAGAGCCTTGGCCGTTAACATCATTGATCAGGATTCGCTCTACATCCACGCCGATACTCTTATTGCTACAGGACCAACTGAAAAAAAAATATTGAGGGGATACTATGATGTAAGAATATTTAAAACAGACCTCAGGGGAAAATCAGATTCACTTCATTTAGATCAAAGTACAGGACTGATCAAATTGCTTAAATTGCCCCTGAGCCGGAAGGAAAATCAAATATTAACAACCAGCCAAAAAAATAAAAAAAACCCTATTCTATGGTTTGGAAAAAGTCAAATGTCAGGAGACAAAATATTTCTTACTTCCGACATGCAAACTAAAAAACTGGACTCCCTTAAAATTATCGGTAATAGTTGGATTATTGAAAAAGATTCCATAAGTGATAACGGGTTTAATCAAATTAAGGGCGGAGTACTTGATGGTCTTTTTAAAGAAGGAGAACTTCGTGAAATTGACGTTAGTAAAAACACCGAGGTAATATATTATATGTACTCGGATGAAGACAATGAATTGATTGGGATTGACAAAACCACGTGTAGCCGACTTAAAATGGTTACTAAGGAAAATCAGATTGAGGACATTACTTTCTTTGTCAGTCCGGACGGTAACTTGTTTCCAGACAAAGATTTACCCCTTAACGAACGAAAACTCGAAGGTTTTATTTGGAGAGAGGATGAGCGCCCCAATAACATACGGGAGCTTTTTAGTAAAGAGGACAATCAATTTCAACCCACTGAAATTAGAGAGTTAAGCATACCAGAGGGTTTCCTACAAAATATTGAGGAATAAATGCTAGATGATTTTTTAAAATATCAAGCCAAAACTAACCCTCATCCTCTGGGCTTGGAAATCAAGCATGCAAGTGGCAGCTATCTTTATGATACCAAAGGAAAGTCCTATTTAGATTTTGTGGCCGGTGTATCCGCACTTCCATTAGGTCACTCGCACCCAAAAGTAGTCAAAGCCCTCAAGTCACAAATCGATAAATACATG
>NZAX01000115.1 GCA_002687665.1 Flavobacteriaceae bacterium | reverse complement strand
AACTTCCTACTGACCCGCGCTGGGTAAATATCGTTGAAAAAAACATTCACGAAATATTGACCGATCACGCTTTTTGTGAACAAAAAGCGGCAAGTACTGCGATTTCTCTTATTATCAGATATCCTGAAAAAAGCGAATTGGTTGAAGCCATGATCCTTCTGGCACAAGAAGAATTGAGTCATTTCGAAATGGTTCACCAAAAAATACGTGAGAGAGGCTGGGTCTTGGGAAGAGAACGTAAAGATCAATATGTAAGGGATTTGCAGCAGTTCTTCCCAAAAGGTGGAAGCAGAATGGATCAATTGGTACATCAATTACTCTATGCTGCGATGATAGAAGCTAGAAGTTGTGAGCGCTTTAGATTGTTATCTAAATCAATTGCAGATCAGGCTCTTCAAAAATTTTACAAAAAACTTATGATCAGCGAAGCACACCACTATACCCTATTCTTAAAATTGGCCCGTAAATACGGAAAAGATGAAAAAGCAGTCAATAAAAAATGGACCCTTTTGTTGGAATTTGAGGCTAAATTGATGGTTCAATTGGGCAAAAAAGAGACCATGCACGGTTAATTTTTTTTGGGTTTGTTTTTATACATGTATTTTATCATACCATCTGAAAGTCCAAACTTGGGAACATAGATTTTTTGCCCTCCACTCCACTCTAAAGCTTTGAGGTAAATTCTTGCCGCAGGAATAATTACATCAGCACGGTCAGGGTTAAGTTCAAACTTTACAATTCGCTCTTCATAACTGAGTGACTCCAACTCCATAAATATTTGATTGAGCTTAATGATCGATAAAGGTTTTCCCTCCCTAATATTGGACAATTTAAATAGTTTGTTGATGTTTCCGCCTGAACCCATTAATGTTATTTTATGGTAGGGTCTTGCATTTTTAATGATCCAATATTTTATAGCATCCCACACCCTGTCATCAACCAAATTATTAATAAATCTTACGGTACCAATTTTGAAAGACTTGGAACAAACCCGTTTTCCTTCATTTATAAAAGTGAATTCGGTACTACCTCCACCAACATCAACAAATAGAAAAGTTTTTTGAGTATTTAGAAAGTCAGATATTTTACTGTTGGAAATAATTTCTGCCTCTTTCCTTCCATCTATAATTTCAATTTTAATGCCTGACTTTTTTTTTACCAGCTCTACAACATTTCTGCTATTGTTCGCCTCTCTTAATGCAGAGGTGGCGAATGCTTGATAATGAGAAACTCCGTGGACTTTCATCAACAGTTTGAATGCTTTCATTGCATTGACCATTCGCTTGAGACTTTTTTTTGAAATTTCACCAAGTGTAAAAGAATCCTCCCCCAAACGTATGGGTGCCCTGACTAATGCATTTTTCTGAAAGCTAACCCCTTCTTTGGTTTCGATAACATTTGAAATCAATACTCGTATAGCATTGGATCCAATATCAATTGCAGCATATTTTTTAATCTTCAATCCTATGGTTTCAGTTTATTTTTAAAGTAAGCGTAAGTAGTCCATTGGGAGCGTTGTTTTGCTTCTCCCGATTGAGGTATTATCATTTTATTTTGTGGATTTTGATTGACAATTCTGGCCTTGATATTATCCTTCCAAGAAAGTTCAAAGGTATCTATGATTTGTTGTTGTAGGTCGTCGTCATAAACAGGGCAAGCAACTTCAACTCTATTTTCTATATTACGTGTCATAAAATCAGCTGAAGATAAGTATATTTTTTTGTCTCCTGCATTTTCAAAAATGAGTACACGAGGATGCTCCAAAAACTTATCCACCACACTTATCACAGTGATATTTTCACTTAATCCTTTTTTTCCAGGCACCAAACAACAGATACCCCTGACAATCATTTTAATTTCGACCCCGGCTTGACTGGCCTCATAAAGTTTGTCAACCAGAGGGTAATTTGTAATATTATTTAGTTTGAGCGAAATACCGGAGGGAAGTCCATTATTGTGATTTTGAATTTCATTGTCAATCAATTTTGATATGATAGAAGTAGTGTAGTGAGGGGATACAATCAAGTGTTTATATTTTTTGATTTTATAACTAACCTCAAGGAAGTTAAATACTTTATTTACCTCTTTAAGTATTTTTTGATTGCTGGTAAATAAAGTGTAATCAGTGTAAATTTTGGCAGTGGATTCGTTAAAATTTCCAGTACTGACAAAACCGTAGCGTCGATTTTTCTTATCGTGTTCCCTCTCTATAACACATATTTTGGAGTGAACTTTTAGTCCAGGAATTCCAAAAATCAATTGAACTCCAGCTGCCTCAAGTTGTTCTGCAAAATTGATATTATTTTCCTCATCAAATCGCGCCTGTAGTTCGATTTGAACAAGAACTTTTTTTCCATTTTTTGCGGCATTGATAAGTGCACTGGCAATATGAGAGGCTTTGGATAAACGGTAGATCGTTATTTTAATCAACTTGACCTTGGGATCTAATGCCGCTTCTCTTAGAAACTTGATTACATATGAAAAGTCATGATATGGTGCATAAAGCAAATAATCTTTTTTGTCAATCGCATCCAATATATTTTCCTCCAAACTGAGTCCTGGTATTGGAAGTGGGGGGAAATAAGTGTACAACAAATCACGACGATCTAAGCTTGGAAAGCCCATGTAGTCCCTTCGCTGGTGATACTTTCCGCCAGGTATGAGACTGTCTGTTGAGGCAATCTTAAGTTTATTCATGACAAAGGTCAAGGTTGTCTCCGGAATTTCTTTGTCATAAACCAATCTAACAGGATCGCTAATCATCCGATCTTTTACACTGAGGGTTATTTTTTCAACATAACTAATGGATACATCTTCTTCTAAATCTAATTCGGCATCACGTGTAATTTTTACCATGTGAGCCTGAATGTTTTTATAGTTGAAAAAGCTGAAGATCATATGAAAATGGTAGCGAATCAAATCATCTAGCATCATTATGTATTGTTTACCATCATTATTCTTTGGTAATACCACAAATCTTTTAGCATCTTTGGGAATCTCGATTAGCGCATAAATATTTTGATCTTCAGATGCTTGTTCTAAGGTCATGGTTACGATCAAAAAGGCCTTATTAGCAGACAAATCTTGATCCCGGTTTTGGGACAAAATGATTGTTACTAGAGCTGGGTTTACATTTTGTATGAAATAATTCTTTAAGAAGTCTTCATGTTCTGGTTTTACTTGATTTTGATCAATAAAAAAAATATTTTCACTCTCCATCTCTCTATAAATCCCATTTAGAATTTTCAAACTCTCGTCCTGAAGCTGAATTACTTTTTTGGTGATTTCCTTTAGTAAGGCCTCAGCACTTCTCCCAGCAAAGACTCTTTTACCAGTTTTACTAGATTGTGCAATTCTTTTTACAGTGGCATATCGTACCTGGAAAAACTCGTCTAAATTGTTAGAGAAAATTCCCAAAAAACGAAGGCGTTCTAACAATGGCACATTAATATCATTGGACTCTTGTAAAACACGAGCATTAAAATCGAGCCAACTGATTTCTCTATTTATATATTTGGGAGTTGCACTCATATCTGTTAAACATTCTTTTTTTGACCGAATACTACTTTTCCCTTGAATAAATTACTCCATTGATCTTCGTTGAAAGAAATCTTCGCAAATCCAGAAGTCCTAAGATGATTGATACTTGCATCTGAAAAATGATTGACCACCTCAGTAAAAGCAGGGTTGTGTCCGACCAAAACCACCTTACTCCAGCGTTCATCCAAAGCATAAACATAGTCTATTATACTAGAGCCAAAAAAAGTGTAAAGTTGCTCATCAATAATCAATTTTTCCATTGAAATTGCCAATTCTCGAATCACAATAATGGCAGTGTGCAAGGCTCTGATCGCTGGACTTGAGATGATGACCTCTGTATTACTAAAGAATTCACTCTTTTGATGGGATTTCTTTTGGATTCTTTCAATTCCCAACTGAGACAGGGGTCTGTTAATGTCATTTACCCCATAAGTTCTATTGGATTTAGCGTGCCTTAAAATGACAAGTTCTTTCATAGATTAGGGAGCTAAACGTTTTGATTTCCAGTCTATACCGTCAAAATAACAACAAATTCTGTCATGCAGGCGGTTCGGTCTACCTTGCCAAAACTCAATTTCGTATGGTCGCACTAATATTCCACCCCAATGATCGGGACGAGGGATTTTAATATTTTTAAACTTTTGCTCTAAAGAAGATTGCAGATCTTCCAAAAATTTCCGATCAGGGATGACTTCACTTTGAGGAGAAACATGAGCTCCTAATTGGCTTCCCCTTGGACGTGAATCAAAATATTGATCAGATTTTTCTGCTGACAATTTTTCAGCTTCACCTTTAATTATGATTTGCCGCTCCAAACTAGGCCAATAAAATGATAATCCAACTTTCGAATGTTTCAACACAGATTTGGCTTTTTCACTATTGTAGTTTGTGAAAAAAACAAACCCTTCTTCAGAAAAATCTTTGAGTAATACAACCCTTGCACGAGGAAAGCCATCATTACCAAGAGTTGTAAGACTCATTGCATTAGCCTCATAAATGGCATCGGTCTCCTCGGCCTCATAAAACCATTTTTGAAAAAGATCTAAGGGGTTGTTTGAAACATGACGAAAATCCAAGGTTCCCTTTTCATATGATTTACGTAAATCTGCCAGCTTAGGTTTCATCTCTCTGCTACTCATGGAGCAAATTTACGATTAATCCCTCAGACTAAATATCAAATATTTTACCATCTGCAGCCAATTCAACTACATCAAAAAAGGGACTTGCTTCAGCCAAAAATCTATTTTTATCCCGGTAACGTGATGAGAAATGTCCCAAAACAAGGCGTTTGACTTCTGATAATTTGGCAATTTTTGCTGCTTGTGCTGCTGTGCTGTGTTTAGTTTTTTGAGCCAAATTTTCATGTGCATTTAAGAAGGTGGCTTCGTGATAAAGTAAATCTACACCCTTAATCAATGGAACTAAAGATTCATTATAGGCGGTGTCACTGCAGAATGCATATCGTTTGATTGGGATTGGATCGAGAGAAACCATTTCGTTTTTAAGTTCAGTACCGTCATCTAATACCAAATCCCGTCCAAGTTTAAGATTATGAAAATCGTAATGAGGGATATTGTAGTTTCTTAGTTTGTTTTTGTCCAATCTCTTCAAACCTGGCTTTTCCTGAAACAAAAATCCATTTGTATAAACACGATGATCGAGAGGGATGGTATGAACAGTAATTAATTCATCTTCGTAAATCAGTTCTGATTTTTTCCTTTCCAATTCGTGAAAAAATAAATTGTAATTGGTCCAAGAGTTGGCCAGTTTTAACTGAAGTGTAATTACATCCTTTATTCCTTTAGGTCCGTAAATATGAAGATCGGCTGTCCTACCCAGAAGTCTGAAAGTGCTGATTAAACCAACCAAGCCATAAAAGTGATCACCATGTAGGTGAGATATAAATATATGTTTGATTCTTGAAAACTTAATTTTCTGCTGCCGAAGTTGATTCTGAGTACCTTCACCACAATCAATTAAAAAAAAATGGTCTTTGACCTCCAAAACTTGGGAGGTAGTGTGAGTATTTTCTGTGGGTGTCGCAGAATGACAACCTAATATATTAAGTTTCATAGCGACGTCCCCAGGTCTCTTTGAATTTGTTCCATCTCTAAGTAATCCTCAGCCTCGATCAGCGTGGGGACTATATTTAACGACTCTGAACTTGTAATCGATAGTGACTCTTTTAATACGATAACCAAACAAAATCCAGCATTAATAATATCCTGATTGATTTGGTTAAGTGAGCAAAGATGAGCTTCATCCATAGTTTCCAAAGATGAAAAATCAAGAATTAAATCTGAACTAAATTTAAGGGGTAAAAGATTAGTATCTAATGTGCTGTTGGTATTTTCAAATTTTAGGTATAAGTGTGAGTCTTTATTATTTAAAGTCATGTGGACGAAATATTGAGTTTGGCTACCAGTAAGTAGATAATCGCCATTCTTATGGCAACCCCATTCTCAACTTGGTCCAAAATAATAGCATTTTTGGAATCTGCCACGTCGGATGTTATTTCCACACCACGATTTATAGGTCCTGGGTGCAATAACAAGACTTCCTTTTTGAGCATATTAATTTTTTTAGCGTCTAGACCATAAAGTTGAGCATATTCCCTGGTAGATGGAAAATAGTTTACATTCATTCTTTCATTCTGAATCCTAAGCATATTTACAGCATCACACCATTTAAGTGTTTGCATCAAATCAGTGCTCATATTCACTCCAAGTGTTTCAATATGCTTTGGAATCAATGATTTAGGACCGCATACCTGTAATTCAGCACCCAAAATTTTTAAGGCATAAATATTCGATAAAGCTACTCTTGAGTGGAGAATATCTCCCACAATAGCAATCTTT
>NZAX01000114.1 GCA_002687665.1 Flavobacteriaceae bacterium | reverse complement strand
TAATCTCTCCATAACGTCTTTTTGCACCCTGTAAGGTCAAATGTCTCAAGAACTTATTTTCTTTGTCCTTGAAATCATTGGAAGCGTCTACAGAGAAACTATCGGGGATATCGAATTTGGGGAGCAAAACCTCCCGGGCCAAATCAAAGGGCTCTACTTTTTCTATGACCTCTTCTATATTAGTGATCGCCTGAGGTAGATCAGAAAAAATTCTTTTCATCTCTAACTGCGACTTGAAATAATATTCTTGATTAGGGAGACCAAAACGGAAGCCCCTTCCTCTCCCTATGGGAGTAGCTTGTTTCTCTCCCTCTTTTACACAGAGTAAAATATCGTGGGCATTGGCCTCGGCTTTACTTGTATAGTAAGAATTGTTAGTTGCCAAGATCTTAATTTGGTGTTTTTGGGCAAAATGAATTAGAACCTGATTGGCGCGCTTTTCGTCTTCCTGGCCGTGTCGCATTAGCTCGATGTATAAATCATTTCCAAACTGTTCACTCCACCATTGCAAGGCCTCCTCTGCCTGTTTATCTCCTAAATTAAGAATTTTGGAAGGCACTTCTCCATACAAATTTCCAGTTAAAACAATCAAATCAGATTTGTATTGTTCGACGATTTTTTTGTCAATCCTGGGTACATAGTAAAATCCTTTTGTATAAGCAATCGAACTCATTTTGGAGAGGTTTTCAAAACCTTTCTTATTTTTGGCGATAAAGACAATTTGATATCCATTGTCTCTTCTAGATCGATCTTGATGATCTTCACAAACGAATAACTCACAACCCAAAATGGGTTTAATTTGATCGGCCCCCTCTACTAAATCAGAATTATGTTTTTTGATAGCTTTGATGAAGTGGAAGGCTCCCATCAAATTGGCATGATCGGTGAGACTTAATGCCTGCATTTTATCATCAGCCGCGGCTTTGACCAAGTCATCGATTCTGCTGGTAGATTGTAAAATGGAATACTGAGAATGGGTATGGAGATGAACAAAAGGTGTATTTTGGAGAATCTCCTCTTCGGCATGAGAATATTTTTTTGAGGATCCCTCTTCGGTTTTGGCCAATTTAACCAATCGTTTAGAGGCAGCTTTTAAATTAAGGTGTTTTAAACCAATGCCCTTAACGGGTTGATCCAAAACTTCAGTTAGGTATTGCAAAATCTCCCCTTTATTTTTTAAAACCTCAGGCTGAATTGCACCCTGCCGAAAAAGCTCAAAAAAACAACGCGCAGTTGCCTCCACATCAGCTGTGGCATTGTGGGCCTCCTCAAAATGATCATTGAAAAGATGAACATGAAGTTCGCCAAGAGTGGGTAATTTAAATTTTCCCCCTCTTCCGCCAGCTAATTTACAAAGTGATGCAGTTTGCTCTGTACAGGTATCTATAACGGGTAAGTTGTTCAGCGGATTATGATCCCCCAATCTTAAAAATTCCGCCCCCATGATGTTAAGATCGAATTTTACGTTGTGCCCTCCTACGAATTCACATTGACTCAGTATCAACCGAAATTTTTCCAATACCTCCGCTAAGGGGATACCTTCTTTTTCGGCAAGTGCACTAGAAATACCATGAATTTTTTCTGAATCATAAGGAATTGTATAACCGTCTGGTGTTACCAAATAATCCTCGTGAGAAATACAATTTCCATCTTTATCATGTAATTGCCAGGCAATTTGTACGCACCTTGGCCAATTGTTAGCATCTGTCAACGGTGCATTCCAGTCTCGAGGAAGACCAGTAGTTTCGGTGTCGAAGATCAAAAACATGGGAATTGATTTTGATTACTAAAATACTTTATTGTCTTTTTAAATTTGTATTGAATTGTTAGTAGTTATCAACCATAAAAAAGTTTAAAGCTTAGACTTTTTTATGGGAATGAAAACTATATTTGTTAAAAAAAATTATCGAACATCTGTTTGATAAAATTTCCCAAACCCGCAGTCAAAAGGCTTTTGAAACAGCACTTTTGCAGGAGGGCTGTTGCCAAGTCAAAGGGTTGGTGGGCTCTGGTATGAGTTTTAAGCTGGTTTCCGCCTTTAAAAATCTCAACCGTACTTTTTTGGTTGTTCTGGACAATGCCGAACAAGCAGCATATCATCTTAATGACTTTGAACAGATGCTCTCAAAAAAAGAAGTGCTCTTTTTCCCTGCAAGCTTCAGAGAAGCCTACATCCCAGGGTCTACAGACAATGCCAATGTGCTATTGAGGTCTGAGGTGCTTAAAAAACTTAGTATTTCAAAAAAGAAAAAAATCATTGTAACCTACCCCCAAGCCCTTTTTGAAAAAGTCATCTCACCTCACACTCTAAAAAGAAAAACACTAGCTATAAAAAAGGGTGATGTTTTAGGTTTGGATTTTGTTAATGAGACCCTTTTTGAATATGGCTTCGACCGGGTCAACTTCGTCACCCAACCTGGAGAATTTTCGGTAAGAGGGGGGATCATAGATGTTTTTTCTTTCGCCCACCAACACCCCTTTCGTATTGAGTTTTTTGATGATGAAATTGAAAGCCTGAGAAGTTTTGATGTAAATACCCAACTTTCCATTAGCCCGATGGATCGAATTGATTTGTTGCCCAATACCTCTGAGGTTTCTTTTAGTGAAAAACGTAATTCACTTATTGACTCATTACCCCGAAATAGTACAGTGGTTTTTAACCAACTTGACCATTGCCTGGATTGCATCGATAAATTTGGGGTTAAAGCTTCCAAAAAATTCGAATCATTGAAAACCACAGTACAATACCCTCCGAAAGTTTTGTTTATGAGCGCCCAAGAGCTCTTAGAACGTCTGCAAAAACAAAGTACTGTTTTGATAAATAATTCTGATCGATTCAAGCCTAGGGTTCGTATCAATGCCAAACAAAGCCCCCAGCCCCCTATAAATAAGCAGTTTGATCGACTAGTTCGAATCCTAAACGATAACCAGGCCTCTGGTATTGAAAATTATATTTTTTGTTCAAACGATGCCCAACGTAAGCGATTCAATGAAATATTGGATGAAATTGAAGCGCAGATATATTACAAGACTCAAGTTTGCCCCCTTTTTGAAGGTTTTGAAGATATCGAAGCTGGATTTTCCTGTTTTACTGATCACCAAATTTTTCAACGCTATCACAAATTCAAACTGCGCTCTGCTACTGCCAAAAAAGATATATTGACCCTCAAAGAATTAACCCGTCTTAAAATTGGGGATTTTGTTACCCATATTGATCATGGGATTGGGAAGTTCGGAGGTCTTCAAAAAATCAATGTTGATGGGGTTATACAAGAGGCTATAAAATTGAGTTATAAAGGGGGAGATATCCTCTACCTCAGTATTCATTCTCTTTATAAAATTGCGAAATTTAATGGTAAGGATGGTCATGTTCCCAAACTCAACAAACTAGGATCCAAATCTTGGAAAGCACTCAAACAAAAAACAAAATCCAAGGTCAAGGCGATTGCTTTTGACCTAATCAAACTCTACGCCAAAAGAAAAGAAAAAATTGGCCACGCCTTTCCCCCAGATAGTTATTTGCAGTCGGAATTAGAGGCTTCATTTATGTTTGAAGACACCCCCGACCAAAGTAAAGCCACTGCTGAGGTGAAGGCAGACATGGAGAAAGAACGACCGATGGATAGACTGGTATGCGGAGATGTAGGTTTTGGGAAAACTGAAGTCGCAATCCGTGCTGCCTTTAAAGCCGCCGACGATAGTAAACAAGTGGCTGTTTTGGTTCCTACCACAATATTGGCATATCAGCACCATAAAACGTTTTCAAACAGATTAAAGGAATTGCCAATAAAGGTAGAATACCTAAATCGTTTTCGTTCGACCAAAGATCGAAAACAAATCTTGGAAGAACTTGAAGAAGGTAAAATAGATGTCTTGATTGGAACACATCAATTGGTAAACAAAACTGTAAAGTTTAAAGATTTGGGGTTGCTGATTGTTGACGAAGAGCAAAAATTCGGAGTTGCAGTAAAAGAAAAATTACGAGACCTCAGAACAAATGTTGATGTTTTGACCCTTTCTGCCACCCCCATACCAAGAACCTTACAATTTAGTTTGATGGCTGCAAGAGACCTATCAGTCATCGCCACACCACCTCCCAATCGATACCCTATTGAGAGCGAGGTAGTTCGTTTCAATGAATCCCTAATAAGAGATGCCGTTCAATATGAATTACAAAGAGGAGGACAAATCTATTTTATTCACAATCGAGTAGAAAACATTCAAGAAGTCGCTGGAATGTTGCAGCGACTGATCCCTGAAGCACGCATTGCGATTGGCCACGGACAAATGGAGGGAAACCGATTGGAAAAAGCCCTAATCGGTTTTATGGAGGGACAATCGGACATATTGATCGCAACGACGATCGTAGAAAATGGACTGGATGTCCCCAATGCAAATACAATTTTTATCAATAATGCTAATAGTTTTGGACTGAGTGATTTGCATCAAATGAGGGGAAGAGTGGGTAGAAGTAACAAAAAAGCGTTTTGTTATTTTATTACCCCACCTATGAGTACTATGGCCTCCGATGCACAAAAAAGAATCAACACCATTGCACAATTCTCAGAGTTAGGAGCCGGTATCCATATTGCCATGAAAGACTTGGAGATTAGGGGTGCAGGAGATCTGTTGGGAGGAGAACAAAGTGGCTTCATCAACGAGATAGGTTTTGAAACTTACCAGAAAATTTTGGAAGAAGCAATAGATGAATTGAAAGAAAATGAGTTCAAAACCCTATTCGAGGACCAAGATAAATCATTGGAAAAAAACTATGTTAAGGAGGTTCAAATTGACACCGATTTTGAAATTTTATTTCCGGATGATTATATTAATGTAGTAAATGAGAGATTAGTTCTTTATAATGAGTTGAGTGCGATAAAAGACGAGGAAGCATTGATACAGTATCAAAAAAATCTGGAGGATCGCTTTGGTAAAATTCCTTCGGAGGGAGAGGAGCTTTTGAGTACGCTTCGACTCAAATGGCTTGCTTCCAAAATGGGATTAGAGAGACTTATCATTAAAAACAAAAAATGTATTGGTTACTTTTTGTCCAATCAGCAAAGTGATTTCTACCAAAGTCCAGTTTTTAATAAAATACTATTTGGTATTCAAAAAGACCCAAAAAAATACAGTATGAAAGAAAAGGAAACTAGAAATGGTATAAGACTTTTAATAGTTTTAGATAAAGTGACTACCGTCAAAGAGCTTCTAGCGCAACTCAACAACTTAATAAGAAACTAAAGTGATTTTAGGTTTTTGATGACCTCAAAAGCGACATTGACTGAATCTTCATGCATCAATATGGTAAATTCGTTGGAAGTAGAAATAACCTCATTAATGTTGACCCCCTCCCAAGAGAGCCTTTGAAATATAAAATAATAAATCCCTGGAATTTTAACATTGTCGTTTGGTAGTTTGACCGTTATAGCTGATAAGTCATCAATTTTGTCCAAGCAAATTTCATCACCAAATAAACCCTCAATTAAAGGAGCCAAATTACTACTGACTACAATGTTTGATTCACCTACCCCTCTGGAGGAGGTGTAGAAAATATCTTTTTTGTCTTTAATCGCAGCAAGAAATTCCGCCTGCGCTAACAAAAGTGTTTCAGAAAGTTTGAAACAATAGTCAGTCAAAGAGGATCGAACGGTAATGTCTCCTAAATTTCTCAAAACACTTACTATCTTGTGGGTGGAAAGAAACTCCTCGTTATCGGATATTCGCTTGAGTGCCATCACGATGGCTCCATTCCTTGCTGGTTTACGCAATGCTTTTTCTATTTCGGGCTGAATCTCCCTAGCAAGAGAGGTTAGATTAATAATTCCTTGCGAAAGGGCTGTAGACAAATAAGGCTTAGTCTTGACGTATTCTGATACTTGCGAAGCAATTGTTTTCAATTTGCCATGTTTTATAAATAAGCAAAGTTATGAATATTAAACATAATGTTTGTTTTACAACATTTCATCCAAAAGTATAAAATGCTTCCCTCATATAATTCTTTTCCAATTTAGAGTGGTCAAAATAAGCAATCAAGTCAAAACTTTACTCAACATCAATTCCTTAGACTGAAAATAATTATCCTTTTTCAAACTATATCTATGTGATGGGCTAGTTTAATATTTGTAGGTATTTAATCACGATTTAAAATTAAATTCTAGGCTGGTAAATAAAATCCTTATTTTTGCCAAAAGATGCAAATGTCCTCGCAGCCAAAAAGATATACTGTCACTGCTGCTTTACCATACACCAACGGTCCTATCCATATTGGCCATCTGGCAGGAGTTTATATTCCTGCTGATATATACACCCGCTATCTCAGACTAATCAATAAAGATGTTGCATTTATCTGTGGGAGTGACGAACACGGTGTAGCGATAGCTATCAAAGCCAAAAAAGAAGGAAAAACACCCCAAGAAGTGATTGATCATTACGATCAAGTCATACGTAAAGCTTTCGACCGTTTTGGGATTTCGTTCGATAATTACTCGCGTACCTCGAGGCTAATACACCACCAAACGGCAGGAGAAATTTTCAAACAATTAGATGAACAAGGTAAATTTATAGTCAAAGAAACTGAGCAGTTGTATGATTCGGAGGCCAAGGCCTTTTTGGCCGACCGATTTGTAATTGGAACCTGTCCGGTATGCAAAAATACAGAAGCCTATGGTGACCAGTGCGAGTCGTGTGGAAGCTCTCTTAATGCTACTGATCTTATAAAACCCAAATCTACCCTCTCCGGTAAAGTACCTGAATTTAAAAAAACTAAACATTGGTTTTTACCTTTGGATCATCACGAGAAATTCATTAAGGAATGGATCCTCAAAGGGCATAAAGAGGAT
Source organism: Flavobacteriaceae bacterium (assembly GCA_002687665.1). Classification (GTDB taxonomy): domain Bacteria; phylum Bacteroidota; class Bacteroidia; order Flavobacteriales; family Flavobacteriaceae; genus UBA8316. Next base: position 3,381 of record NZAX01000114.1, on the reverse strand, counting down.
TGGAAACCCAATGTTTATGGTCAGGTTAAGTCATGGGTTGACAATGGTTTACAAGCCAGAGCAGTCACACGAGACCTGGACTGGGGTATTCCTGTTCCCGTAGAGGGTGGAGCTGGTAAAGTACTTTATGTTTGGTTTGATGCTCCAATTGGTTATATCTCCTCTACAAAAGAATGGGCAAAAAAAAAGGGGGTTGACTGGGAGCCCTACTGGAAGTCTGAAGATACAAAATTGGTTCATTTTATTGGAAAGGACAACATTGTTTTTCATTGTATTATATTCCCCATAATTCTTAAAAATACGGGATCCTATATCCTACCCGAAAATGTCCCAGCAAATGAGTTCCTCAACCTAGAGGGTAACAAAATTTCAACTTCCAAAAATTGGGCAGTTTGGTTGCACGAATATTTAGAGGACTTTCCTAACAAACAGGATGTTCTTCGTTATGTTTTGACTGCAAACGCTCCTGAGACTAAAGACAATGATTTTACTTGGAAAGAGTTCCAAACTCGAAACAACAGTGAGTTAGTTGCCATTTTTGGTAATTTTATTAATCGCGTAATGGTGCTGGCCCAAAAATACTACCAAGGAAAAGTACCTTCTATGGGTGAGTTGAATGAGGCTGATAATGAAGTTTTAACAAAAATGAAAGAATTTCCATCCATAATGGAAAAGGAAATTGAAAATTTCCATTTCAGAGCTTACAGTCAGGAGGTTATGAATCTTGCCAGGTTAGGAAATAAATATTTGGCTGACCAAGAGCCTTGGAAGTTGATTAAAATAGACCCTAAGAGGGTTGAAACGATAATGTTTACTGCCATACAAATCGCTGCGGGATTGAGTATTCTAAGTGAACCTTTACTCCCTTTTACGGCCCAAAAGCTAAAAAAAATGCTTCTACTTAATGCATCTTGGAAAGATGTTATTGGCCATCAGTCACTTTTGGCAACTGGACACCTTCTGTCTCAACCAAAATTACTTTTTGAAAAAATTGAGGATGAAGAAATTGATAAACAATTGAGTAAATTAAAAAACAATCTATTTCATGAAAAAGAAAATAATGGAGTGGAGGAGGCACGAAAAAAGATGATCTCTTTCGATGATTTTACACAACTAGATATTAAAACAGGCACCATTCTAGAAGCAGAAAAAATGGTTAAAACCGAAAAGCTTTTGGTGTTGAAAGTAGATTTGGGTCAGGAACAAAGAACCATAGTGTCCGGGATTGCCCAGAGCTATAGCCCTGAAGAGGTGGTGGGTAAAAAAGTGACGGTTTTAACAAACCTTCAACCCAGAGTCATCCGTGGTGTGGAAAGCCAAGGAATGCTTTTGATGGCAGAGGATCAGGACGGGCGATTGATTTTTATTTCCCCAGAGGATGAAAATACACCTAGCGGATTAATAATAAGGTAAGTAAATCATTTGATACCTATTGCCTTTGATCCCATTTATGTATTGCCCCTTCCAGAAAACCATAGGTTTCCTATGGAAAAATATGATTTGTTGCCCAAACAATTGGTACATGAAGGTACATGTGATCCTGAAGATTTCTTTTCACCGCATGCCATAGATGACCAGATCGTAAAAGTAATTCACCAAAAGGAGTATGTGGACCGTTTGAAGCATATGAAACTGGATATGTCAGAAGTCAGAAAAATAGGTTTTCCCATTTCCCAACAATTAGTGGAAAGAGAATTCATTATTGCTGGCGGGACTATTGAGGGAGCTTTGAAATCCCTTGAATCAGGAATCTCATTTAACATTGCTGGAGGAACGCATCATGCTCATTCGTCTCACGGTGAGGCTTTTTGTATGCTGAATGACCAAGCTATCGCTGCTCGATATCTTTTGGATCACCAACATGCTAAAAAAGTCTTGATTATTGACTTAGATGTTCATCAAGGCAATGGGACCGCAGAAATTTTTAAAAAAGAAGAGCGGGTATTTACCTTTTCGATGCATGGTAAAAAAAACTATCCATTTAGGAAAGAAAACAGCGATTGGGACATTGCACTAGAGGACCAGACCGGGGATGAAGTTTATTTGAATTTATTGAACGATACCCTGCCGCGACTTTTTGGGAGAGTAGATCCTGACTTTGTTTTTTACCTTTCGGGGGTAGATGTAGTAGACACAGATCGGTTAGGCCGATTGGGATTGAGCATTGAGGGGTGTAAAAAAAGGGATGAACAGGTATTGAAATTTTGCCAAAAAAGTTCATTACCAGTACAGTGCAGCATGGGCGGAGGTTATTCCAAAGACATTAAACTGATTATAGAGGCACATGCCAACACCTACAGGGTGGCACAACAGATTTTTTAGCGCCAAGTCTGGCTTTTCATATTAATAGTAGCCACTACAATATCTTTTCGACTGATCTGTCCGACTAAACGATTTTTGTCTAAGACGGGAAAACGCCTTCTAGTGGTTTTAAAAAACATTGATGCCGCTTCAAAAATGGTCTTATTAGCATCGATAGTGTCCACCTTAGAAGTCATAAAATGAGCGACTGATTTGTCGAGTATGGGTAAGTTAAAATAACGACTATCGGAAATTTCTTTCATACAGTCAGCCTCTGAAATCACCCCAACCAATTTTCCCAAGTCGTCCACTACAGGTCCCCCGGAGATGCGGTATTTTATAAATTTTTTCATTACTTCATGAATAGTTTGTTCCTTAGTAAAAACCACCAAATCGTGACTCATGATGTCAGACACCAATAAAGTTTTGGTTGATTTTTTTGAACGGGTCGCTCGTTCTCCTTGAAAGCTTTTTATTGGCATAACTCATTGTTTTTCTACCTCTTAAGGTAATAATTTTTAGAATATCATTTAATATTTTTGAGAAATATTTCCTGAAAAAGTAGAGGTTTGAGTGGTAAGCAAGTTAGAGAAGTACAAAAAGTAATCAGTAAACAAGCAATAGGTAAATGTTTTGCTGTGAATATGATTTAGCAAAGCAGTCATCACAATATATTTGTCAGAAACACACTAGACAAGCTAAATAACTAATAAACTATATAGCATAAAATAGCCTTCTGTCGAGAGTTTTTTTTATGGTTGAAATTAGGTGGTTAGTATTTAAATATCATTATCCCCAATAAAACACAAACTCCAATCATCAAAACTGAAAACCCAATTTGGTTTACATAAAAGGAAATAGGCTTATCAGAATTTTTCTCTTTAGGCTTTTGAATCTCAACAAGAGAAGTAAACATAACTAACAAAACTGGAGCGAACAAAATACAACCTATTATGAATAATTGTAAATCTGTCATTTTTTTGGGATTGTATTGAGGAAAATTCCATAAACCAATATAGTAGGGACCCAAATTGAAACATATTGTCCCATTTCTTTTTCACCAGAAAACCATAAATAAAC
>NZAX01000113.1 GCA_002687665.1 Flavobacteriaceae bacterium | reverse complement strand
AGGAGAAAAACCGTTTCAATTCCGGACAACTTTCTATTGGTGTGGGCAATGGCCTTTTCAAATTCAAAATCAGCAGGATTTCTCAAACCTCTGATGATAAAATTGGCTTGTACTTTTTTACAAAATTCAATGGTTAATCCCTGATATTTAACTACGGAAATACTTTTATACTCTGAAAAAGTTTCTTCAATGAAAGCCATTCTTTTATTAAGAGGAAACATATATTTTTTTTCAGAGTTTGTTCCCACCCCAATGATTATTTCATCAAAAAGTGGAATACTACGCTCTAAGATATCCAAATGTCCCAAAGTTATGGGGTCAAAGGATCCAGGAAAAACAGCACATTTCATAACACTAAATTAGTGCATTTTTTGATTCGTTTAAAACTAAGCTAATTGACTGTTTTGATAACCTGTATGAGAGTTATTTTTTTAATAGTAAGGATTCGAAAAATTCTGCCAATTCAATCCCTGCAGCACTAACTTGTTGAGGTATAAGACTGGCAGGAGTCAAACCTGGAATTGTATTTACTTCCAACAAATGGGGAGTACCCTCCACAATAATGAATTCGCTCCTGCAAACTCCTTGGAGTTCCAACTGTTGGAATAGTTTTTTAACGATACTATTAATCTCATCGATTGTTGTTTCATCTAGTCGGGCTGGAGTAATTTCTTGAGATTTACCATTGTATTTGGCATCATAGTCAAAAAAATCGTTTTCCGAAATGATCTCTGTAATTGGTAAAACGATTACTTGATTATTCAATCTATATGCTCCTACAGATATTTCCATCCCGACTAAATTCGCCTCGATGATCAATTGTGCATCCTCCTTGAGGGCAGTATGGATAGCGTCCTTTAGGTCTTTTTTTTCATAAACTTTTACAACACCGTAACTGCTTCCGGATCGATTGGGTTTGACAAAACATGGCAAACCAATCTTATTTATAACCGAGTCGACATCCAATGGATCTCCCAGGTCATAAGTGAATGATTTTGCTACTGGAATCCCCCATTCTTTAACTTTTTCTAGACAATCTCTTTTATTAAAAGTTAATGCTGCAATTTTTTCACTGCAGCTTGTATGTGGAATATACAGTTGGTCCAATTTTTTAGCTAATTGTCCATCCTCTCCCGGGGCTCCATGAATTGCATTGAAAACTACATCGAAATGAACATTTTTATTATCCATTTTGAATGATAAATTTTCTAAGTTGAGGGGGTATTGTTTTTCTTTATTATCAATAACAGTCCAGAAGTCTTTATCGACCACTATTCTATAGCAATCCCAACGAGATTGGGGTAAAGCTTTATAAACAGCATTTCCGCTTTCAAGAGAAATTTCTCGTTCAGAGGAGTACCCTCCCATGGCGATTCCCACTACTTTTTTACTCATACAATAAGCTTTAATCAAAGGTATTGTATTTAAAATTAATTCTTTAGAGTATTGATTTATTATCTTTGGGAATTAATTTACGGGATGAGTTTTTTTAGGTTTCTTTTCAGTAAAACGCTTTTCATTCAATTAACCCTTGCCTTTTTGGCGGGTACATTTTTAGTGTATTTAAGCCTAAGTTTTTTAAAGTACATAACCTTTCACAATAAACATCAAAAAGTTCCCGATCTCAGCGGTATAAACATAATCAACTTAACACAAATCTTAGAAGACAAAGAACTAAGATATGAAATCATTGACTCCTCAAAATTCAACCCTAATTATCCATCACTAAGCGTGATAGAACACCAACCAGGTCCTGGAAAATTGGTAAAGAAGAACCGTAAGATTTATATTACACTAAATCCATCTGGCTACAGCAGAATCAGTGTTCCTGATTTGGTTCAGATCACCCGAAGAAATGCTGAGGCTACCTTGTTGTCGGTTGGGTTTTCCATAGGAGAAATCAGCTATAGAGACAACATAGGTAAAGATATGGTTTTGGAAATGCGCTATAAGGGTGAGCGACTTGAGGCGGGAACATTACTACAAAAAACCTCAGAAATAGATTTGGTATTGGGCAATGGGAAAAGAAACTAAACCGATTGATGGAACCGAACTTACCGACGATCCATTGTATGAACATTATGCATTCCATGCCGATCCGGGACAAGAACCCCTAAGGGTAGACAAGTTCCTGATGAATCGCATTGAAAATGCCACCCGAAATAAAATCCAACAAGCCGCAAAAGCAGGCGCCATTATAGTCAACGAAAATGTTGTAAAATCCAATTACAAGGTTAAAGGAGGTGACCGGGTCAAGGTGGTATTTTCTTACCCCCCTCATGAAAACCTATTGACCCCCGAAGCCATGGATTTAGATATTGTCTATGAAGACGATGATTTGATTATTGTCAACAAAAAAGCGGGGATGGTGGTTCATCCCGGACATGGAAATTACAGTGGAACTTTGATTAATGGTTTGTTACATCATTTTGAACAGTTACCCCTGAATTCAAGCAATCGACCGGGTTTGGTTCATCGGATTGACAAAGACACCAGCGGTCTTTTGGTCGTGGCCAAAACCGATCAGTCAATGGCCGATTTGTCCAGACAATTTCAAGATAAAACCTCCTCAAGAAAGTACGTTGCTTTGGTATGGGGAGATGTCAAAGAAGATAAGGGAACCATAGAGGGACACATTGGTAGGCATCCCCAAAATAGACTTCAAATGACTGTTTTTCCCGACGCCATTTCTGGTAAAATGGCCATTACCCACTATAGCGTAATCGAAAGGTTTGGTTATGTTACCCTTATCGAGTGCATTTTGGAGACCGGTCGGACGCATCAAATTCGTGCCCATATGAAATCCATAGGTCATACTTTGTTTAATGACCCCCGTTATGGGGGGGATAACATACTCAAGGGAACCAGTTATACCAAGTATAAACAATTTGTTCAAAATTGTTTTACGCTACTGCCGCGTCAAGCTCTTCATGCCAAAACCCTGGGGTTTGAGCACCCTTCCCAAAAAAAATGGATGGATTTTGAGGCTCCTTTACCGGAGGATATGGAAATAACCATTGATAAATGGAGAAATTACGCCCAACATAAGCATTTCTGATTCTTTTATCAGCCCAGACAATTCTTTTGAATTGGTTTTCAAACGAATTCCTTATAAATTTGAAAAAAACTCGAATATGAAAATGGTCATTTCACCGGCAAAATCGCTCAATTTTGACTCAAATTTGCCTACCGAACAAAATTCAAATCCTTGTTTTCTTTCAGAGGCTAAGTGCATTAACGAACTATTGAAGGAAAAAACCCCGGGCGAACTTTCGCAATTGATGAAAATTTCAGAAAAACTCGGAGACTTGAACTGGGAAAGGAATCAAAATTTCAAAACACCTTTCAACAAGGAGAATGCCCGACCTGCAGTTTATACTTTTGATGGGGACGTATATTCAGGATTGGATGTATACACGCTTCCCCTGGAAAAAATTAATGCACTCCAAAACAGCCTCAGAATATTGTCGGGGCTCTATGGTGTTTTGAAACCATTGGATTTAATTCAACCCTACAGATTAGAGATGGGTACCAAATTTCCAATCGGTAAAAACAAGAATTTATATGACTTTTGGAAGCAAAAAATCACCACTTTCATCAATGACGAATTGCAGGAAAACGAGCTGTTTGTGAATTTGGCCAGCAACGAGTATTTCTCGGCCATTGACGCAAAAGTTCTGAAGACAGAGGTGATCACTCCACAGTTTAAGGATTTTAAAAATGGCACCCTAAAGATGATCTCTTTCTACGCCAAGAAAGCTAGAGGAATGATGGTGCGTTATTTACTGGATAAGGAAAATGTAACAGCCAAAACGCTATTGGGTTTTGATTATGGTGGATATGCCTACAGTGAGGAACACACTGAATCTCCTTTATCCCCAGTTTTTATCAGATAACTTAGAGCAAAGAGGGTTCAATGCCCATGACATGGGTTTTGATGTATGATTCCAAAAATTCTTTATCTAATCCATCTGCTCCATTCAAATCTGACGATAAGATCAATTCCCTGTGGTTGAGCTCTAGGTACTGATTCAGCATGGGTATAGATTTAGGAGCGTAGCTGTAATGCCAAGGTTCATATTTAAAACCAGTTCTATTTTCGTCCCTGTTATAAGGAAGAAGGAAGCCATAGTCTTTTGCATGGGTTTCCATCCATTGCCTTAACGTATTGTAGGGTCCATTATCGTGAAATTTTTGGGGAAGCAAAACATCACCCTCCTCGGGAGGCCCCGCATCAATGATATCAATATCAGTACCCCAATGATGGCGCGAAGTACCCGGAAGTGTGGAGTATTCGATGATTTTATCAATGGCTGCTTCATCATCCATGCCTTGACTTTTAAACCTTAAAAATTTATTGTTCCAAATATTTTTTTGTTTTTCAAAAGAACGATATGATGAAACCACTTTAATTGTGATCCCTTGCTTTAGTGCAGAAGCAGACATCTGCTGGAAAGCTTTGTCTACCTCTGGTAGCAAAGCATAATTTTTTCCTACAAGCCTCGGATTTCCCTTTCCTATGAGTAAATGTGGGTCAGTATTCATGCTTTTATCGGGTTGAAGTTGGCTTAAGCCAACAATGGCAAAACCTGCTTTGATAAACTCTAATCGATTCATGATCAATAATTTATTGATACGATTTCAAAGACAATGATTAAGTTATGAGGCTTTTGTCTTTAAATTTATTCCTTTAAATTACACTAATTTCCGGGAGTCTAAAAAACAAATGATGACTGATGTCTAATTTTATCAAGTTTTAAAATCATTTGAACTGATTAGCTTATTATCTTTGAAAGGATGAAAAAAAATCTCTTACTCCTTTTTTTGTTGCCCCTAATGGTCATGGGTCAAGAACGCAAACTCATCAAGGGTCAATTGATTTACAGAAACCACAATGTTGTCGCTGCCAATGTGGTTAACAATACTGCCCAACTAAATACTATAACTGATGCAGAGGGTGCTTTCGAAATTCCTGTAGCTTTGGGAGACGAAGTTATTTTCTCCTCAGTTCAGTACTTGATTAGAACCGTTGAAATAACCCCCGAAATATTGAAAAAAAACAGATTGATCATCACAGTCAATGAAAAAATTAATGCTCTGGAAGAAGTTGTGGTAACACCGGAAAATACGGAAAAGTTTCTCGACCTCAAGGAAGAGGAGTTTGAATCATATGATTACAACAAAGATAAATCGACAAAATTAGAAAACACGATAGTCACTCAGGGACAACTCAGGAACGGACTCAATATCATCAATATTGCAAAATTGATAGCAAAAGCTGTTAGCAATAAGTCTCAGGAGGAGAAACAAAAATTAAAACCCAGTGAAATACTGACCTATGTTTTTAGCGATGAATTTTTTGTTAACGACCTTGCCCTGAAAAATGATCAGGTAACAGGTTTTTTAGAACATATCGATAAAAATTTACCTTCGCAACAATTACTCAAAACAGGTCAACAGTTTCAATTGATTGATTATTTGATCTCTGAGAGCCAAAAGTATATTGATAAATTAAATGAGAAATGACCAAGTTGTTTTTGGGTTTCTTCATTTATTTATTGGGGACAGTTTCATTTCACAATTTTTATGTTTCAACTACCTCTATACGATTTGTACCCAATGAAAAATCTTTACAGATCACAACCCAAGTTTTCCTTGATGATTTTGAATCGGTTCTTCAGCAAAATGGGCATGAAAAAACTAAACTGATACCAGAGGTAAGTCAGCAAGAGATTGACATTTTAGTTGAAGATTATTTACGAAAAAATATAACTTTCAAAGCTCAAGAAAAAACTATTGATTTTGAATTTTTGGGGAAAGTTTATAAAAATGATGTTTTGATAGCTTACATGGAACTGAAAATGGATTCAATTCAGTCCTCATTGAGTATTAAAAACACCATTTTCTTTGATTATTTACCAGATCAAAAAAACATCATTCACTTTAAGTTCGCTTCCAAAAGGAAAAGTTTTTTGGCAGTTTCCTCAAAATCTATTTTTGAAATCCCAAAGGATTTTTTTGACGCCCATAATTTACAGATTAAGTAATATATTGCACTAAAATATTCAATTCAAATTAATCACTCTATGACTACCACCAAAATTAACACCCTTTTTTTATATCTTTTATTTATCCAGGTCCCATTGGTAGCACAAGTTTCAATAGACTCTATTTCAAGTGCAGGTCATTCCAACACCAATAAATTCAAACAGCTAAAAGAGGAATTGTCTACGCCCAACAGTTACAGGACAGCTTCTGGTGCTCCAGGAAGAGATTATTACCAACAAAAAGTGGACTATATAATGGACATTGAGTTGGATGATGAAAACAAAAAAATTTATGGAAAGGAAGAAATTACCTACACGAATAATTCACCTGATGAATTGAGTTATTTGTGGATTCAATTGGATCAAAATATTCGTAAAAAAGATGCCCCTGCATTGGAAAAAAATGGTGAAGGTGCGGAGCCCATTCTTCGAGTGGAAACAGTTGTCAATACATTTTTTAAAGAACCTTTTGATGGAGGATTTAATATTGATTGGGTAAAAGACGCTAATGGTTTGCCATTAAGATATACTATAAACATGACTATGATGCGAGTGGACTTACCCCAGCCATTAAAAAGTGGTGCCCAATTCAAATTTTCAATTAAGTGGTGGTACAATATAAATAATCATGTAGAGAAACGTGGTCGTTCTGGATATGAGTTTTTTCCAAAAGACGGGAACCGTGCCTATGTAATCGCTCAGTTCTATCCAAGATTAGCCGTATACAATGATGTAGAGGGATGGCAGAATCATCAGTTTTGGGGTAATGGAGAGTTTGCACTTAACTTTGGAGATTATACGGTCAGATTAACGGTGCCATCTGATCATGTGGTTGAGGCCACTGGCCAATTGCAAAATCCAAAGGAAGTCCTCTCTCGCGAGGAATTCAAAAGGTATCGTCAGGCACAGAATTCTTTCGATAAACCCGTAATAATTGTTACAGAAGAGGATGCCATAATGAGAGAAAAGAGCTTTTCAAAAAAGAAAAAAACATGGGAATTCAAAGCTGAAAATGTTCGGGATTTTGGATTTGCAACCTCAAGAAAATTTATTTGGGAAATGATGGCGGTCAAATTAGGGGGAAAAAACGTTATGGCAGTTTCACTTTACCCCAAAGAAGGGAACCCTCTTTGGGAGGAGTATTCTACCAAAGCTGTAGTTCAAACCCTTAAGACCTATTCCGAACATACATTTGATTATCCTTATCCCAAAGCGGTGTCGGTTCATGCTAAAAACCAAGGAATGGAGTATCCCATGATTTGTTGGAATTATGGGAGACCCGATGAGGATGGATCTTACTCAGATTTTTTAAAGTTTCGTATGATCAGCGTGATCATCCATGAAATTGGTCACAATTTTTTTCCTATGATCGTCAACTCTGATGAGCGTCAATGGGGTTGGATGGATGAGGGTTTAGATACTTTTATGCAATATCTTACTGAGCAGGAGTTTGCTAAAACACATCCTAATTCAATTGATGGTTTGGAAAAATATCCCTCAAGAAGGGGAGAGCCCAAAGCTATTGTTAATTACATGTCTGGCGATCAGAGCTTCTTAGCTCCTATTATGTCCAATCCTGAGAATGTTTATCAGTTGGGGCCCAATGCTTATGGAAAACCCGCAACAGCTCTAAATATTTTGAGGGAAACTGTGATGGGTAAAGATTTATTCGATCACGCTTTTAAAACCTATTCTCAAAGGTGGATGTTTAAACACCCTACTCCGGCAGATTTTTTTAGAACTATGGAAGATGCCTCTGCCGTAGACTTGGATTGGTTTTGGAGAGGATGGTTTTATACTACCGACTATGTAGATATTGGGGTCAAATCGGTCAATCAATTTTTTGTTAGTGATGAACCTAGTAATGAGGTCATTCAAATGCTCAAAAATTATGGTATGACTCAGGCTGATTTACCACCTGTGGTTTATACAATGGTAGAAGATGATGAAGATTTCAAATCAGAGTACAAGTCTGGGAGCCCAATTGATCACTCGATGGATCTTAAATCTTATATGGATCAAAATTCTGGTGAATTGAATTCTACTATCAAAATTCCAAAAAACTTTTACGAAATCACTTTCGAAAAACCCGGAGGGTTGGTTATGCCAATTATTGTAGATTATACCTATGATGATGGTTCTACAGAACGCGTCAAATATCCGGTCCAGGTATGGCGAAAGAACGATAATGAAGTTAAAAAGGTTGTTGCAACTGATAAGGAAATCATAGGTATTGAGATTGATCCCGATTTTGAGACTGCAGACGTTGACCTTTCGAATAATAGTTGGCCCAAGGAACAGCAAATGTCAGAGTTCGATCAATTTAAAGCTAGGATGAAAAACTAAATATATATTATGATGATGATCATTTTATTGTAGATTTTCATATTTTATTGTCTACCTTATATCTTTGTCAAAAAATAACCTATGTTTCTTTTTATTAGCGGTGCTGAAATTGTATTTATATTTTTTATTGTACTACTTATTTTTGGTGCCGACAAAATCCCTTCTATTGCAAGAACATTGGCCAAGGGTGTTAATCAGGTGAGGAATGCTACTAATGAAATTAAAACAGAAATTCAAAAATCTGTTGATACAAAAAACCCTGCTGGTGATGCGGGTAAAGAAATAAAAAACCAAGTGGATAAGGTGAAAGAGGATTTTGATGATTTGACTGATTCAATCAAAAGAGACCTCTAGATTTTTCTACAAATCATAAGACCGTCTCTGAGAGGAAGAAGTATGTTTTCTACTTTTTTATCAGCCATCACCTTTTCGTTAAAATTTTTGAGTCCCAAAGTATCCAATTCTTTACTTGAAAGATTTTTGTGAAGTACTTTACCACTCCATAAAACATTATCTGCAATTATGATTCCACCCGAATTTAATTTGGGAAGGATAAGGTCAAAATAATAACTGTAGTTGGGCTTGTCTGCATCGATAAATACCAAATCAAAATTTAAATCAAGTTCAGGAATGATTTTTTTTGCATCACCGTAATGACAAAAGATTTGCTTTTTATAGCTACTCTTATCAAAATATTTTTTTTGAAAATCAAACAACTCCTCGTTGATTTCGATGGTGTGTATGGAGCCATTTTCTAGTAATCCTTCAGCTAGACATAGCGTAGCGTAGCCAGTATAAGTACCTATTTCAAGTATTTTTTCTGGACGAGTCAAATGGGAGATCAAACTTAAAAACCTGCCCTGTAAATGACCACTAATCATTCTGGGTTTTAATATTTTTTGATGGGTTTCCTTTTGGAGAGCTTTTAGTAGTTCGGATTCCTTTTGGGAATGACTTTCGGCATATTGCATGATGTCATAATTGATAAAATCCATCTTGAGGTTTATCTTTTTTTTAAGATTTCTTTGGGTCGGGCATATTCCAGTCTTTTTTGCAACTGGGGTAGGGCATATCCATCAAGCCCATTAATGGCAACGACTTCTCCAGATTCTAGTTTAACCCAGCCATCCTTTTGTAGTAGCTGATCCTTAACAAAAATATGCTCTATGGAAGCTATAATTAGGACACAACCGTTTTCTTTGATGAGGTATTCGTTGAGGTAACGACATCCCAAGCAAATAGGTGAATCCTTTACAAATGGAGCTTGCCAATCTAGTCTGTAATCTGATTCCAATTGGGTTTGATCAAACTCCGAAATGTTTTCATCGTATTTTGCACTTGTATGGTGGGCTTGCTCTATTTGTCTCAATGAGACATGGTTTACAGTAAAGACTTTATTTTCTTTAATATTTTTGTAGGTGTCACGGGGAACTGTATTTGGCCGTAATGTAAAATGAAGCAAAGCGGGATTGCTCCCCAGGTGAGTTATGGAACTAAAAATGGCAACATTTTCTTCGCCAGAGTTGGATCTTGTGCCGATCAAATTGGCGGATTTATAACCGGTAATGCTGTTTATAAGGTTTAGACGATAGATTTTTGAAAAACTCTGGATATCATTCGTGTTGAAATGTTGCATTTAGATCATTTAAGGATTAGATTGTTTATCAAAATATAATATTGCAGCCAATAAACCAATAACAATAACAACCAAGCCCGAAACAAAAAGGTAATGATCTGAAATCGCATTGGTAGATAAAAAACCTTCTTTAGTTACTTTTTGATCAACAAATCGAATGATAATTCCTAAGGGAATCAATATCAGGATAAAACTTAGTTTCTTTAATTTCTTTTTCATAATTGATTTCTAGTGTCGATGCTCTTAAAAATAAATAACCAAACAATTAATTTATGTTGATTTTAAAGAATCCATTTTTATTTCAGGATTATCAAAATTTAATGATTTTATGCATCTGAGGTGGGCGCTTTCAAAATCATTGAATTTATTCTTACAATTTTTCACTGATGGCATTTTATTTACGTTATTTAAAAAAGTTTCATTACTCAATATTTCGGTGCACAAACATGCATCAGCATCTTTAATATTATTATTTGTCTCAAAAATAAAGATCAGAAGTATTATGCAGATGATGAAACTTAGAATTAAAATTTTGTTAACCATATTCATTCAACATATTAAGTAAAGATAATTATTGACATTAAAAAATACTCAAAAAAAATTGGGCGGTTAGAAGAAGATCCGCCCAATTAACGAAATAATAAAAAAAACCAAACAATTAAATTAACTAAACTAAGTATTTTATATACGTGTGTAATAATACTTAATTACCCCTCAAAAATATCAAGCTTTTTTATTCCGAAAAAAATAAAATTCCCTTTCTTAAACGTTTTTATGACTTAGATAAAATAATTGCGAAGATTTTTTCAAATCTTTAAATAGAAAGATTGGAATTGAAGAATTCTCAATAAAATGCAAATTACCATAAAATTATTTTTTAAAAAAAACTTTTTAATTGATTTGGTGATAATAATTTAACTTTTCATTGT
>NZAX01000112.1 GCA_002687665.1 Flavobacteriaceae bacterium | reverse complement strand
TTTCTGAGGGTAAGCTTGCGAGCTTTAATAAAATTTCTGTGGTAGGAAATACCAAAACCAATGACCACGTAATTTATCGAGAATTGAGAACTAAACCTGGAGATTTATACAGTAAAGATATGGTGGTCAGAACGGTCAGAGAGTTGGGGCAACTTGGATTTTTCGATGCAGAAAATATTAGCCCCGATTTTAAAAACGTAAATCCAAATGCAGGCACGGTAGACATTGAATACGGATTAGTTGAAGCCGGAGCGAGTCAAATAGAACTCCAAGGAGGATATGGAGGTGGAGGATTTATCGGAACCCTTGGACTTTCCTTTAACAACTTTTCGCTCAAGAACATTTTTAACTTCGATACATATAAACCATTGCCTATGGGAGATGGTCAAAATCTGAGTTTAAGACTTCAGGCCAGTCAATTTTTCAACACCTACAGCTTTAGTTTTGCTGAACCTTGGATGGGTGGCAGAGAACCGGTGCAATTCTCCACCTCATTATCCCACACGGTTCAATACCGCTATGATTATCTTACGGGTAGGGCTGATGAAAGTCAGTATTTTCAAATCAGTGGTTTAACTCTAGGCTTGGCCAAAAGATTAAAAAAACCCGATGATTTCTTTACTCTATCACAGGCAATCTCTTATCAGTATTACGATCTGAATAATTATTACACTGGCTTGTTCACTTTTGGGGATGGAAGTGCCAACAACCTAAACTATACTGTATCATTATCTAGAAATAATACCTTCACCAACCCAATTTTTCCCATGGGAGGTTCTAAATTTACTATAAGTGGAAAAATCACCCCTCCTTACTCTCTGATAAATGGTATTGATTTTAGCAATCTAGAAAACCGTAAAGAGTTTCAATTGCCTAATGGAGAGCCCGACGTAGCTAAAATAGATCAAGAAAAATTCAGATGGTTAGAATACTATAAACTAAAATTTAATGGTGAATGGTATACAAGTATTATTGGAAAACTTGTTTTTAAAGCCCAGACCGACTTTGGATTCATTGGAGTCTACAACCAAGAACGTGGTAGTATTCCATTCGAAAGGTTTTATCTTGGTGGTGATGGAATGCAGCAATGGGCAATGGACGGCAGGGAGACCATCGCGCTTAGAGGATATAAAAATCAGTCTTTATCAAGCAGAGATGGTTCTTTAATGTATAATAAATTTACTTTTGAGCTTCGTTATCCGATTACCTTAAAACCAAGTGCATCCATTTTTGCACTGTCCTTTTTAGAATCTGGAAATGGGTATGATAGTTTTCGAGACTTTAATCCTTTTAATTCTAAGCGTTCTGCAGGTATGGGGGTTAGAATTTTTATGCCGGCCTTTGGATTGCTTGGAATAGATTTTGGTTACGGATTTGACAGTTCAAATTTCAGTAGTGATCAAGCAAACGGTTGGGAAACTCATTTTATCATAGGCCAACAATTTTAATCATACCTTTTGATAGTTTTAAAATAATATCCCAATGTAATCGTTTATATAAAAAAGCCAGGTCCTGTAGATCATGAAATTAAAATTATTCCTTACTCTAGTTCTATGCTTCCTTTACTTTTCAATTCATGCTCAAAGAGGGACCCGTATTGCATACATAGATATGGATGTAATCTTAAGTAAAAACAAGGAATTTAGGACTGCCAATCAGTTACTAGATGAGAAAATTACTCAATGGAAAAAGGAGGTTGAATTAAAAAAAATCCAACTTAAACGCCTAGAAGATCAATTTGCAGTTGAAAAAATTTTATTGACCCCCGATCTCATATCCGACAGGGAGTTAGAAATCAAAGATTTTGCCTCTGAGATCGTTTCACTTCAAGAAAAAAGATTTGGTCCTAACGGGGACATGATGATCCAAAAAAATCAACTTTTAAAACCAGTACAAGACCAAGTATTAAGTATCGTTCAGGATATTGCTAAGGAGAGAAAATACGACTTTGTTTTTGACCGATCTTCTGATATAATTATGTTGTATTCAGCAAAAAATTACGATATTAGCGAACTGGTCCTGAGAAGGATTCAGGCACAGGAAAGAATTAAAGAAAGGAAAATTAACTCTGCCAAGAAAGTTTTAGGCAAAGTGAATGATTAATATAATTAAGTTTAAAATAATGAAAAAATTCAAAAATCTATTTTTACCCCTAATTTTTATGCTAGCTCCTTTGAGTATGGTAATTGCACAAGCTAATGTTGCTCATATTGAAGTTCAAAAGCTGATTAGTGAGATGCCTGAAGTAATTGCAGCTCAAAAAGAATTAAAAAAGTTAGAAGAGACATACACTGCAGACATGGAAACGACTTACAAAGAATTCCAAACAAAGGCTCAAACTTATGCTGCCGATGCGGCCAACCAAACAGAAATCACTAACCAGTCACGTCAAAAGGAGTTGGAAGGTATGCAAAAAAATATTCAAGAATATCAACAAACCGTTTCTCAGGATTTACAAAAAAAATCTGTCGATATGATGAAACCTCTCATTGACAAAGCCAAAGACGCAATTGACAAAGTTGCTTCTGATCTAGGTTACGATTATATATTAGATTCGTCAGCAGGTGGAAGTGTGATTATTGCAAAAGGAAAAGATATTATGGCAGATGTAAAAAAAGAACTTGGCTTTTAATCTCATTTTTAGAAACACAAAAACTCCCCAATGGGGAGTTTTTTTTTACTTCATTTGAACCATGAGGCGTAATGAACATAATTGGAAGCGATACGTTCGATTTCACCTTTTTGCAATTCAGGACCTACTTCTTTAATTTTTTTTGCAGGAATACCGGCAAAAACTGAACCATCGGGAACAACAGTATTTTTTGGTAGAACACTCCCTGCGGCAATAATGCTGTTGGAACCTACCACACTTTCGTCCATAATAATACAACCCATACCAACTAAAACCCTATCATTTATAGTGCAACCGTGTACAATCGCATTATGACCTATAGATACATCATTACCTATGATAGTTGCAGATTTTTCAAATGTCCCATGAATAACTGTGCCATCTTGAATGTTGACCCTGTTTCCTATTCGGATGCTATTTACATCCCCGCGAACAACTGCTTGGTACCATACAGAACAATCATCTCCCATGATAAGATCACCTATCAGAGTTGAATTTTCAGCAAAAAAACAATTTTTACCGTACTTGGGAGTAAATCCTCTAACTGACTTTATCAACATAACTTTACTTTGACATCAAAATTATAAAATTGAACATTAAGATCCCTGGATTTGTTTTTTAGTACATTTGTTTAAAAAAAATGAAACGCATCCGTATAGTAGCCAGTTGTAAAAAGGGAGCAACAATTGCGAAATTTAGTATTACTCCTCCTTTAGACCTTTCCGTATCCAAGACATTTATTAATATTGACCAGGCAGCAGATGCACCACTAGTCAAACAATTATTTTTCCTTCCATTTGTTAAGAAAGTGTCTCTTGATAATAGTACCTTAATAGTAGAGCGTTTTGATATTTTAGAATGGGAGGAGGTAATCCAAGAGGTTGCAGAACAAATCGAAGATTTCCTTAATGATGGGGGAAAGGTTCTTAATGAGAGAAAAAAAGTTGAGAAAGCAGCTATTACTATCTATGCAGAAAGTACCCCCAATCCATCTGCTATGAAGTTTGTGGCAAATAAAAAAATAACTGATCATACACTTTCTTTCGAAAATACCAATAGCGCCAAAGATGCCCCATTGGTCAAGGAGCTTTTTAATTTTCCTTTTATTAAGGAGGTTTTTATCGATGAAAATTATATTTCCATTTCCAAAAACGATACAGTACAATGGGAGGAAGTTGTAATGGAAATAAGAGGATTCATCAAAGCCTACCTGGAGGAGGAGAAAACAATTTTGGGTCCTTCCTTTTTTTCAAATGACCCAAAGTCAATCACTTCAAACCCAGAATACTCTCTAAATGATACTGAACTGGAGATAGTAAAAATTTTGGAAGAGTATGTCAAACCTGCTGTGGCCTCAGACGGGGGAAACATCATTTTTGACTCCTATGAGTACACCAATAAAAGAGTTAAGGTCGTTCTTCAAGGTGCATGTAGTGGTTGTCCCTCCTCCACCTTTACCCTAAAAAATGGAATCGAAAACATCTTAAAAGAGATGCTCCCAGGTAAAGTCAGGACGGTAGAAGCCGTCAACGGATAATTTATTCACCAATCTTCTTAGCTTTAGTGTAAAAATCTTTGAGGTAAAAGGGTTCAAAGTAGGCCAAATCTTCGAAGTTGTTGTCTTGAAAAGCTTTCCAAGCCAAAGAAACCATTTCTGCAGCAGATGGATATCGAATTTCGGTTTGGTATTTAATGTGAGGCGCATCAGACACTTTTTTAAACTTTTCTACACCTTCACCCATAAAAACCCATTGAACATTGGTTGGAAATTCATTAAAACTTTCAGCGCTTAAAACTTCAGCAAAGGTAGGCTTTAGGATTTCTTTATTTTCATTGAGTGCCATGACATAAACCTCCATTCGACGGGCGTCAAACATGGGAAATAATATTGCTTGATTTCTTGATTGATATTTTTCAGATAAGATTTGAAGAGAATTTACTGCTATCAATGGCAAGTTCAAAGCAAAACAAATGCCTTTGGCGGCAGCGACGCCAATTCTCAAACCTGTAAAGGAGCCTGGACCTTTACTAACTGCCACAGCATCAAGGGAGGTTATGTCAATTTGGGCCTCCTCTAACACCTCTTTTATAAAATCGTGTAAATGTTCACTATGACTGAATTTCTCTGAGTAAAGTTCCTTCAAAGCAATAATTGCCCCTGATTGACCAATGGATACAGAACAATTTTTGGTGGCAGTTTCTATATGTAATATTACACTCACCTCACAAAAATAGAAAAATCAATAGCTACTATCTCAGCTTGAGATTCATAAATCTATAAGCTGATGGTTATGCCAAAATAAAATTCTAGTACTTTCAATTTAAAAATATAATCAAACTTAGCCCTGACAAGGTCTGAGGAAGCAGTTTCAAAGCGCTGTTTGATTTGGTTAAAATCAAATATATTCATGACACCAGCCTCAAAACGGTTGATAGCATCTTCATAGGCTTTTCTTCTTGCCAATTCAGTTTTTTGGGCTGCCTCATAAAATTTATAGGCCCCTTCAGCATTGTTGTAGGCTTGATTAATGGTATTTTCCAAGTTGAGTTTTTCTTGCTCTAATTGATTTTGAGATCGCAATAGATTAACTTTAGTACGTTCCACTCTATTTCTTGCAATAAAACCATTGAAAATTGGAATGTTAAGACTCAAACCTATATTGTGTCCTGCATTGAGATCAAATTGCTCACTAAAAGGAACTGGACTGATGGCCTTATTGCCTTCAACGGAACGTAATACGGGTTCTTTGGTCGAAGATAAAAACCCAATGGGAACATCAGTGAAATTTCCATCCCCAACAATCCTATCAGCATATGACACACGAGTATTATAGCCATAAAAAGCACTGAGACTTGGCTGGAGTGTTCCTTTTGCCAACTCCACATCTTTTTCAGCAATTGCAATATTGGTTATTGAGAGTTGAATGTCTTTTCTGTGGGTCAACGCTTTTTCAAATATATCCTTGGGATTCTGAAATAAAATCTGCCCAAAAGGAGCCTCTATGTCTATAGATACCACATCAAAATTTTCATAATCTGTGACTAGTAGCATTTGAGCTAGATTGATTTTAGACAGCCTTAAATTATTTTCTGCTTGAATTAACGATTGTTCCTGTGTTGCAATGGTTGCCTGAATTTCCAACAAATCGTATTTTACCATGGTTCCTGCATCAATCATTTTTTGAGTCCGCTCTGCATCCTTAAGGGAAATTTCCAACTGTGATTTTTGGACATCTAATATTTCGACATTAAACAATATTTGTAAATAGGCATTTGCTACCATCAAACGAACATCATCTTTCATATCTTCCAATTGATATTCACCTGCTAAAATGGCAAGGTTTGCTCTATGTAACTGATTTAAATTTCTAAGACCATTATAAAGATCAATATTGAAGCTGGCTCCAAAAGAGGAGTATTGTGTAGTTCTGTTTTCCAAAATACCTCTGGTAATGTCCTGATTCAAACCTATATTCCAAGTATGGTTAGCCTGAGCATTTAATGTAGGTAAGAAGCTCCCTTTAGCGTCATCTTTATTGATTTCTGCATCGTTAAGAGCTAGTTCACTCAGTTTGACACTTATATTTCTTTCAATTGCCATGTCAATACATTCAACGAGAGTCATGGATTGGTTTTGAGCCATTAAATGAAAATTCAGTGTCAGGAAGACGAGTAAAAAGAAGAGTTGAATTGGTTTCATGTATAATTATTTTTTTGCAGAATCGTCTTCCTCACCAATTTTGATGGGTTCTGTCTTATTCCATACTTTTATTTTATCCTCCATACGAAGACCAGAAATGATTTCCACATTAATTCCATCAGAAATTCCCAGTTCAATATTTTTTCTTTCAAACGTACCCTTGTCGTTTTTTACTTCAACATATGGATCATTGGAAATTTTATCAAATTGCAGTAATGCCTCTGATATAACCATTATGCTATCTTTTTTTTCAAGCACTAATGAAGCATTGGCACTGTACCCTGCTCGTATAAAAATCGAATTATCCAAATAAACATCTCCTTCAATTTTGAACTGAACGGTTCCTTGATCTTCATTACCTTTTGGAGCAATAAACTTTAACCTAGCATCAAAATCTTTGTCTTGAATGGCTCCGAGGTTGACAGTAAGAGGCATCCCAACGGTTAGCTTTGAAACTTCAGCCTCATCTACCTTACCCTCAAAAATCATTTTGTTCAGATCTGCAACTGTGGCTATTGTTGTTCCGGCGTTGAAATTATTACTTTCAATTACTTGATCCCCTTCTTTTACTGGAATTTCTAATATAGTTCCCGCAACAGTTGCTCGAATGTTAGTATTAGCAATGGTAGAACCCCCAGCAGAACCAAGCTTTATAATTTGAAGATCAGAGCGAGCATTTTTCACATTTTGCTCAGCCTGATCATAGC
This sequence comes from Flavobacteriaceae bacterium, assembly GCA_002687665.1. Classification (GTDB taxonomy): domain Bacteria; phylum Bacteroidota; class Bacteroidia; order Flavobacteriales; family Flavobacteriaceae; genus UBA8316. Next base: position 864 of record NZAX01000112.1, on the reverse strand, counting down.
TTAGCTTAGCATTGTCAAATTGCTGTTTGGAGATGATTTCCTTTTCAAATAGGGATTGATTCCTTTTGAATTCAACTTCGGCGTTCCTCAACAAAATCAATGTATTTGAAAGTCTTCCTTTTGCACTATTTAATGTTTGTTCGTTTGGCACGACTTTCACTTTGGCTAACAAATCTCCATTGATTACTAAATCACCCTCATCAACAAAAAGTTTTTCTATGATCCCTGAAATCTGAGGTTTGATTTCTACTTCATCCTCTGGGATAACTGTACCGGTAACTACAGTCTTTTTTTCAATACTTTGAATCATCGGAGTCTGAACGTCATACTCGACCAAAGGTTTACTGTTGGTTTTTATGAAATAAAGTGTTGCAAAAATAGCTCCGAAAACAAGCAAAGCAATTCCTAAATATTTTAAAATTTTCATATTATAAAGTTTTGTTATTCTTCTCTTAAAGCATCTATTGGTTTAATACTAACAGCGCGCTGAGCAGGGATAAGCCCAATCAGTGTTCCCAATACTACCATCGTAAATAGTGCCGCAAGAACCAGTGGAATCGGTACTGTTGGATTGGTATATGGAAAATCAGATAAGTCCTGAGTTGTCAAATTGATAGTAGCCAAAACAGCGGCTCCCAAAATAATACCAACTACACCGGCAATGAGTGTTAAAAAAATAGATTCTAATAAAATTTGAGTTCTTACCTCTCCTGGAGTAGCACCCAATGCTCGTCTTACTCCTAACTCTTTAGTTCGTTCTTTTACAGAAATCAGTAGTATGTTTCCAATACCAATCACTCCTGCTAAAATAGTTGCTAATCCTACTACTAAAGATAAAAATGTCATCCCATTGGCAAAGCCACT
>NZAX01000111.1 GCA_002687665.1 Flavobacteriaceae bacterium | reverse complement strand
CTTTTTTTGCACTAGCTGTGAATTTATGGGCACTTACTTTTAAAGGGGATTCTAATTTTCCCCTGCCTAATATTTTTACCAATTCATTTTTTCCTACCAAACGTAATTCGACCAATTTATCAAAGTTAACTTCTTTATTAAACTTCTTTTCCTCTGATAGCTTTTGAAGGGTATCTAAGTTAATTCCTTTGTAGGCTATTCTATTGATGTTTTTGAATCCAAATTTGGGAACACGTCTTTGCAACGGCATCTGACCACCCTCAAAGCCAATCTTTTTTGAATATCCAGATCTAGACTTGGCTCCTTTATGACCTCTTGCTGATGTCCCACCTTTACCAGAACCTTCACCACGACCCAAACGTTTGCCTTGTCTTTGGGTAGAACCAGCTGCTGGATTTAAATTTTCTAAACTCATCATTAAACTTCTGTGATTTTAACCAAATGTTTTACTTTCTCGATCATTCCAAGAATATTAGGCGTTGCTTCATGAGTAATCTCTTTTCCAATACCTCTTAACCCCAGTGCTTCTAGTGTTCTTTTTTGAGATCGCAGTCTTTTGATGCTGCTTTTGACTTGAGTAACTTTTATCTTGGCCATGATCTAATTTCTTATCCGTTAAAAACTTTTTCCAAACTGATTCCTCTTTGCTTGGCAATGGTTTGGGGACTTCTCAATTGCAATAGAGCGTCGAATGTGGCTTTTACCACATTATGTGGGTTGGAAGATCCCTGTGATTTCGACAATACATTGTGAACCCCAACGGCTTCAAGCACCGCACGTACTGCGCCTCCTGCTATGACTCCTGTACCTTCGGAAGCAGGCTTCAGAAACACCCTTGCTCCCCCATATTTTCCTTTCTGCTCGTGAGGCAACGTCCCATTAGCGATAGGAATTCGAACTAAATTTTTCTTTGCATCTTCAACAGCCTTCGCAATGGCTTCAGAGACTTCCTTAGACTTTCCAAGTCCCTGTCCTACAACACCATTCTCATCTCCAACCACTACAATAGCAGAAAATCCAAATGCACGACCTCCTTTGGTTACTTTGGTAACTCGCTGAACACCTACCAATCGGTCTTTCAAATCAAGTCCAGCAGGTTTTACCAATTCAACATTTTTATAATCTTGATACATATAATTTATTTAAAAATTTAACCCTGCCTCGCGAGCTCCATCAGCCAGTGACTTAACCCTGCCATGATACAAATAACCACTTCGATCAAAACCAATGGAACTTACACCAGCTTTTTTGGCACGTTTTCCAATCAGTTTCCCAACCAGCTGAGCTTCAACAACTTTATTATCAGCTTTAGCATCTTCGACTTCTTTATCTCTTGAAGAAGCGGCAGCAATGGTCTTTCCATTAACATCGTCGATGACCTGAGCGTAAATTTCCTTATTACTTCTGTAAATAGACAAACGTGGCTTTTCAGCAGTCCCCTTAATGTTTTTTCTGATACTTAAATGTATTCTGTTTCTTCTACCTGTTTTTGTTAATCTCATATCGATTTGATTATGCGGATTTACCTGCTTTTCTTCTAATTTGTTCTCCAACAAACTTTACACCTTTTCCTTTGTATGGTTCAGGTTTTCTAAAAGAACGAATCTTTGCAGCTACATAACCCAGCAACTGCTTATCATGAGAACTAAGTTTGATAATCGGATTCTTTCCTTTTTCAGAGACAGTCTCTACTTTAACCTCAGGGGCGATATCAAATAAAATATTGTGAGAAAAACCCAATGCTAAATCTAATTTTTGCCCTTGGTTGGTTGCCCGGAATCCAACTCCTACCAACTCTAATTCCTTGGTAAAACCTTTGGAAACACCTTCAACCATATTATTAACCAAAGCACGATAAAGGCCATGTTTTGCTCGGTGATCTTTGGAGTCGGAGGGGCGTTTTACAGTTAAAAAATTATCGTCCAACTCAAAAATCACATCACTATAGTCTTGCGTCAATTCTCCCATTTTACCCTTTACTACAATTTTATCAGATTGGATATCAATATTTACACCTTCAGGGATATTAATGGGATTGTTTCCTATTCTAGACATTGTTGTTCTTTTAACTTTTATTTAATATACATAACAAAGTAATTCTCCTCCAATATGTTGAAGGGAAGCCTGCTTTCCAGTCATGACTCCCTTTGAGGTAGAAACAATTGAGATTCCTAATCCATTTAAAATTCTAGGATGGTTGTCTGCCGAGGTATACTTTCGAAGACCAGGAGTACTAATTCTTTGGATTTTTTTAATCACTGGCTCTTTAGTAATGGTGTCATACTTGAGCGCAATTTTGATTTTACCTTGATTATTTTCAGTATCTTCAAACTTGTAACTCAATATATATCCTTGATCGTACAATATTTTAGTAATCTCTTTTTTTAATTTTGACGAGGGAATATCAACCACCATATGTCCAGCGGAGTTGGCATTTCTAATTCGGGTCAAATAATCTGCAATAGGATCTGTAAACATATTTTTTTATTTAATTACCAACTTGCTTTCGTTATACCTGGAATTAATCCTTTGTTGGCCATTTCTCGAAAGGTTACCCTTGAAATTCCAAACTGACGAATGTATCCCTTAGGACGACCGGTAAGCTTACAACGGTTGTGCATTCTAACCGGAGAGGCATTTCGCGGTAACTTTTGCAAAGCTTGATAATCCCCAGCCTCCTTAAGGGCTTTTCTTTTTGCAGCATACTTAGCAACCGTTTTTGCTCTTTTTCTTTCTCGAGCTTTCATTGATTCTTTAGCCATAACTAATTCTTTTTAAAGGGTAATCCCAATTCACTTAACAATGACTTTGCTTCCTTATCTGTCTTAGCAGATGTAACAAAAGAAATGTCCATTCCTGAAATTTTGTTAACCTTGTCTATATCGATTTCGGGGAAAATGATTTGTTCTGTGATCCCCAAATTATAATTTCCTCTTCCATCAAAGCCATTAGCTTTTACACCCTGAAAATCTCTTACCCTAGGAAGTGCAGCAGTAACCAATCTGTCAAGAAATTCATACATTCGCTCTCCTCTGAGAGTTACTTTAGCTCCGATAGGCATTCCTTTTCGGAGCTTGAAAGCAGCTACGTCCTTTTTGGAAATGGTAGGGATAGCTTTCTGGCCAGAAATCCCCGTCAATTCATCAACTGCGTAGTCAATAAGTTTCTTATCTGCTACGGCACCTCCCACTCCCCGGCTAATGATAATCTTTTGAAGTTTGGGAACTTGCATTACATTGACATACCCAAATTCTTCTTTCAAAGCATCAATAATGCGGTCGTTAAATTCCTTCTTAAGTCTTGCTTGATAACTCATTACACTAATTCATTATTTTTCTTTGCAAAACGAACCTTTTTTCCCTCCTCTACTCGATAACCCACACGAGATGCTTCACCGTCGGCTGTGGTCAAAGAGAGGTTAGAAATATGGATAGGCGCTTCTTTTTCAACAATTCCTCCTTGAGGGTTTTGAGCGCTTGGCTTGGCGTGTTTCTTGATCAAATTAATTCCCTCAATGATAGCTTTGTTTTGATCACGCATCACTTTGACTACCCTGCCTTCAGAACCTTTATGCTCCCCAGCTATAACAAGTACCTTGTCGTCTCTTTTAATTTTTATCTTGCCCATAACTTTGTTTTAAAGGACTTCCGGTGCCAATGATACAATTTTCATAAACTGCTTATCTCTAAGCTCTCTTGCCACAGGACCAAAAACACGTGTTCCAATCATTTCTCCAGTAGGACTTAGTAACACGCAAGCGTTATCATCAAAACGAATATATGAGCCATCAGCACGACGAACCTCTTTAGTTGTTCGAACAACTACGGCTTGTGACACTTGTCCTTTTTTAACTGTTCCTGAAGGAGAAGCCTCTTTAACAGATACAACAATCTTGTCTCCTATGGAAGCGTATCTTCTTTTGGTTCCTCCTAATACCCTAATGGCCAAAACTTCCTTAGCTCCGGTATTATCTGCTACTTTTAATCTGGATTCTTGTTGTAACATGATTATTTAGCTCTTTCAATTATTTCGACCAGTCGCCAGCATTTTGATTTACTAATAGGGCGGGTTTCCATTATTTTTACCATGTCCCCGATGTTGCAATCATTGAGGTCATCGTGAACGACGTATTTTTTGGTTTTTAAAACGAACTTCCCATACATAGGATGCTTCACTCTTTTGACCTCTGATACAACGATAGACTTCTCCATTTTATTGCTAGTAACAATTCCAATGCGTTCTTTTCTTAAATTTCTATTTTCCATATCTAAGATATAATTTCATTTTGCTTGGAATTGATAGCCGTTAATAATCGGGCTACTGTTTTTCTTATAGTTTTGATCTGTAAGGGATTTTCCAGTGGGCTAACGGCATGATTCATCTTTAGATCAGAGAGTTGCTTTTTAAACTCTACCAGCTTGTCTTGTAAGTCCTCAGGAGATAATTTTTCGATTTCTGATTTTTTCATTTTCTTCTAAAATTAGGCTTGAAAATCCCTAGCAATTATAAACTTTGTTTTAACAGGTAATTTTTGGGCAGCCAATCTCAAAGCTTCCTTGGCAATGTCTATTGGAACACCTGCTATTTCGAACATAATTCTACCTGGCTTGACCACAGCAACAAAATATTCTGGGGCTCCTTTTCCTTTACCCATCCTCACTTCCAAAGGCTTTTTGGTAATTGGCTTGTCGGGAAAAATTTTGATCCACAATTGACCTTCTCTCTTCATGTATCGAGTAGCAGCAATCCTAGCAGCTTCAATTTGTCGTGAGGTAACGAATTTTGAATCCAATGACTTGATTCCAAACATACCATTGGAAAGCTGGCTTCCCCTTTGAGAAATTCCTTTCATGCGCCCTTTTTGCGCTTTTCGAAACTTGGCTCTTTTAGGTTGTAACATTTTACCTATCTGTTATTGTTGTTTCTTCTTCTTTGCTGACGTCCAACTGATCCCGCGCCTTTATTATTTGCTCCACCAGACTTTTTGGACATACCCACCAAGGGAGAAAGTTCTCTTTTACCAAAGACTTCGCCTTTCATAATCCATACTTTAATACCCAAACGACCATAAGTCGTATGAGCCTCAACCAATGCATAATCGATATCTGCTCTGAAAGTCGACAATGGAATTCTTCCCTCCTTGTAAGACTCTGATCGAGCCATTTCCGCACCGTTTAGTCGACCAGAAATTTGGATTTTGATACCCTCAGCATTCATTCGTATTGAGGCAGCAATTGCCATTTTGATTGCGCGTCTGTAAGAAATTCTACTTTCGATCTGTCGAGCAACACTTGAGGCAACCAATTGAGCATCCAATTCAGGTCGTTTGATTTCAAAAATATTTATTTGAATTTCTTTGTTGGTTATCTTTTTCAATTCCTCTTTGAGCTTGTCTACCTCTTGACCCGCCTTACCAATTATAATTCCAGGACGTGCAGTGGTAATGGTTATGGTTATGAGTTTGAGTGTTCGCTCAATGATAACATTTGAGACACTAGCTTTTGTCAAACGGGCATGAATGTATCTTCTTATTTTATCATCCTCAGCCAATTTGTCTCCATAATTACGACCTCCGAACCAATTGGAATCCCATCCTCTGATGATTCCCAAACGATTACCGATAGGATTAGTTTTTTGTCCCATATTAATTTACTATATTATTTGCTCCCAATACTAAGGTTACATGATTTGAGCGCTTTCTAATTCTGTGAGCTCTTCCTTGAGGAGCAGGGCGCAAACGCTTAAGCATTTTTCCTCCGTCAACTTTGATTTCCTTAACGAACAAAGCTGCTTTTTCGACGTCAACCTCTTCATTTTTAGCTTGCCAATTGGAAATAGCAGAAATTAAGAGTTTTTCTAACTTTTTTGAAGCCTCTTTTGAACTGAATTTCAGAATAGCCAAAGCCTTAGCGACATCTTCTCCTCGAACTTGATCAGCAACCAATCTCATTTTACGAGGTGAAGTAGGACAATTATTAAGTTTGGCAAAAACTAAACTTTTGTTAGCTTCTTTTGTGGCTGCCGCAGATTCTCTTTTACGTTTTCCCATGTCCGTGAATTATTTATTTCCTTTATTTTTTGCCCCAGCATGTCCTCTGTAGGAACGAGTGGGTGAAAATTCACCTAATTTGTGACCAACCATGTTCTCGGTAATGTATACAGGAACAAATTGACGTCCGTTGTGAACTCCTATTGTTTGACCTACAAAGTCAGGAGTGATCAATGAAGCGCGCGACCATGTTTTGATAACTGACTTCTTATTTTCTTCAACATTTTTCGCTACCTTTTTTTCAAGGCTGAGTGCAACAAAGGGTCCTTTTTTTAATGAACGAGCCATAATTAATTATTTTTTCTACGTTCTATGATAAATTTATTACTCGCTTTAGTCTTGGAACGGGTTCTGAATCCTTTAGCAGGAATTCCATTCTTAGACCTTGGATGACCTCCAGAGGCACGGCCTTCTCCACCACCCATGGGGTGATCGACAGGGTTCATTGCAACAGGGCGGGTTCTAGGTCTTATGCCGATCCATCGGGATCGACCTGCCTTACCTGATACTAATAACTGGTGATCAGAATTAGAAACCACACCTATGGTCGCCATACAGCTAGTTGGAACAGAACGAGTTTCACCAGATGGTAGTTTGATAGTAGCTAATTTTCCTTCTCGAGCCATCAATTGTGCGAAAGCTCCGGCACTTCGGGCCAAAACAGCACCACCTCCGGGATTCAATTCTATACAAGAAATAATAGTTCCCAATGGAATTTTGGAGAGGAATAAAGCATTTCCTACTTCAGGGGTTGCATTTTCACCTGAGCTAATTTTTTGACCCACTTGAAGTCCATTCTGTGCAATAATGTATCTTTTTTCACCACCTTTATATTCCAAAAGCGCGATAAATGCAGTTCGATTAGGATCGTATTCTATTGACTTAACCTGGGCTGGAACATCAAATTTATTTCGCTTAAAATCGATCAAACGATATCTTTTCTTGTGTCCGCCACCACGATAACGTACGGTCATTTTCCCCCTGTTGTTTCTTCCTCCAGTACGATTTTTCGGAACTAACAAGCTCTTCTCAGGCTTATCGGTAGTAATTGCGTCAAATCCATT
>NZAX01000110.1 GCA_002687665.1 Flavobacteriaceae bacterium | reverse complement strand
TCATGGTTAGGAATAGGGAAGAACAACCACATGCTGAGAATAGTTACCCCTGTAAATCCGAAAGGAATTATTTTGGCAATGTGTCTGGTTTGAGCTGTTTTATATACCAAAAGGGCTCCTGCCAGCATGACCATGTTTTTAAGGATTGATTGTTCAGGAGTCATGGAGATCATCTCACCAAAACAACCACAGTTTTCGGTATTACCAATTAACCAAAGGTAAATCAAGTGAACCGTAAACCCCCCTAACATTAAAAAGGTGATTTGCATTAATTGTTTTACGTAAAAAGGTAAAAGCATCAATATCCCTAGTGCAAACTCCAATCCTATAAAAAACCTAGCCATATGTCCAGCAAAAACTCTGCTAGGAGCCAAACCCTGATCCATTAATGTGATTTCAAAAAACCCCGGGCCTACTGCCTTGGTGTAAGCTGAAAATATAAAAGTGATGGCCAAGAGGACTTGCATTACTTTCGATAATATTCTCATGGTAATGTTAATTTTTACCCTAAAATTAAGTTTTATAACCCAAACAAAAAACCAAGTATTCAAAATAAGTATCTTTGTCCTCGAAGAGGAAAATGCGCGGATGAATCACATTAGAAATTTTTGCATCATTGCCCATATCGACCATGGCAAAAGCACCCTTGCAGATCGTTTGCTTGATTATACCGGCGCAGTAAGCTCCAGAGAAAAGCAAGATCAATTGTTGGACAATATGGATTTGGAGAGGGAAAGGGGAATCACCATCAAATCCCATGCCATCCAAATGGAATATGAAAACCAGGGCGACAAGTACGTGTTAAATTTAATCGACACCCCTGGCCATGTAGATTTCTCTTACGAAGTTTCCCGCTCCATTGCTGCTTGTGAAGGGGCTCTGCTAGTTGTAGATGCCGCACAAAGTATTCAGGCACAAACTATTTCCAATCTTTACCTTGCTTTAGAAAATGATCTGGAAATAATCCCTGTCTTAAATAAAGTAGACCTTCCCTCAGCCAATCCAGAGGAAGTCACTGATGATATTGTTAACTTGTTAGGCTGCAATGCCGCTGATATCATTCCCGCCTCCGCCAAAACGGGACTGGGAATTGAGGACATTTTACTTGCTATAATCGAGCGTATACCTCCCCCAAAAGGAAAAGCAAATGTTCCGCTACAGGCGCTTATCTTTGACTCCGTATATAACCCTTTTCGAGGAGTGGAAACTTACTTTAGGGTCGTCAATGGTGAAATCAGAAAAGGACAAAAAATACAATTTATTGCTACAGGAAAAACTTACTTCGCTGACGAGATTGGCACACTAAAACTTAAGCAAGTTCCCAAAAATGTAATCTGTGCAGGAGATGTAGGATACCTTATCACGGGTATAAAAGAGGCTAAAGAAGTTAAAGTTGGTGACACTATTACAGAAGCGGACAACCCTAACCAACAGATCATCGAAGGTTTTGAAGAGGTAAAACCAATGGTTTTTGCAGGAATTTATCCTGTGGACACTGAAGATTATGAAGAACTGCGTGCCAGCATGGAAAAGTTGCAATTGAATGATGCCTCACTGGTTTTTGTGCCGGAAAGTTCCGCAGCACTTGGGTTTGGCTTTCGATGCGGTTTTTTGGGAATGCTTCATTTAGAGATTATTCAAGAAAGGCTAGAGCGAGAATTCAATATGACAGTTATCACCACCGTTCCCAATGTGTCCTATCATGCATACAAAAAAAAACACTCCGATGAGATCGTTATGGTCAACAACCCCTCTGACCTACCAGATCCCTCTTTTTTGGATCGGGTGGAAGAACCTTTTATCAAGGCCTCCATCATTACCAAATCTGAATATGTTGGCAATGTAATGTCACTATGTATAGAAAAACGCGGTCAAATTACTAATCAAACCTACCTCACAACAGAAAGAGTAGAGTTAAATTTTGATATGCCATTGGCTGAAATCGTTTTTGATTTCTACGATCGCCTTAAAACCGTTTCCAAAGGATATGCATCATTTGACTATTCTCCGATTGGGATGCGTCCGTCGAAGCTGGTAAAAGTAGATATATTATTAAATAGCAATCCTGTTGATGCCCTTTCTGCGCTAATTCATGCAGACAACGCCTACTCTATAGGTAAAAAAATGTGCGAAAAGCTGAGAGAGTTGATACCACGGCAACAATTTGACATTCCCATTCAGGCAGCCATTGGGGCGAAAATCATTTCCCGAGAAACTATAAAAGCGCTCAGAAAAGACGTTACCGCAAAATGTTATGGAGGAGACATTACTCGTAAGCGAAAATTACTCGAAAAACAAAAAAAAGGGAAAAAGAAAATGCGCCAGGTTGGCAGTGTAGAAATTCCCCAACAAGCATTTATGGCGGTATTAAAGTTAAATGATTGAAGTTCCTCTCTTATCCTCCAAAAATCTATTTTAATCTCCTTTTGATTTTTTTATTCTTGAATTCGCTAATTCAACCTGTCTTTCCGGTTAGCAATTACATTGCCAATTTTATTTACTAAGGGTATTTAAGTAAACAAAATAAAAGTTAGAATTTCTTTAAAATCTCCATAATAATCGTGAAAGTAGTTAAGATCCTTATTGGTACATATGAACACAATAATTTAAGTGAAATCCATTTAAAACACAAACAATTGTCGACTGAGAAAAAATTTGGATGGTGAAAATTGAATTTTTATATTGTAGGTATGAGTTCAATCGCTTTCAAAAAAATCTTGGTAGGGTTTGCCTTTTCGCCCAACCTAAAAGCCAACATATACGAGTCTCTTAGGTTGGCCAATTATTTTGAGGGTGAACTGATCTTTATCCATGCAGGGAGTAAGACTCCCGAAAAAGAGTCGCGATTAAGGGATATAGTCGCATCCAGTCCAGTGAGGGCTTCTAAAATCACCACAGAATGGAGAGCGGGAAACCCCGTCCGTACCTTATTGGGGGCCAGTAAAGAATTCGATGTAGATCTAATTCTGTTAGGAGCATTAAAAAGAGAAAATGTAGTAAAGTTTTATTTGGGATCAATTGCTAGGAAAATTACCCGAAAGGCGAAGTGTTCGGTTTTATTGTTGATCAATCCTTCAGTGGAAAGAAAGCCTTGTCAACACATTGTAGTCAATGGATTTGACAGTCCACAAACTAGAGATACTATTGAATCCTCATTTGTGGTTGCAAAAGCTTTGGGTGCAAAAAAAATATCTTTGGTAGAGGAAATAAGTCAATCCAAAGTTGCTATTTCTGTCGATGATGACAGAAGTTTGAGACAGGCCACCATCAAAAAAGAAAAGCTCAGGCGTCAAGAACAAACACGAGTTAAGGATGTTTTAAAAAAACTCCCTTCCAAACTTACAACCAATATTAATTGGACAACACAAAGCATTTTTGGAAGAAGAGGATACTCCATTGGGCATTATGCCAAAGTTGTTCGTGCTGACTTGTTGGTTATGAATGCTCAAGAGAATCTCAGTTTTGTCGACAGGCTAATTACGAGGGATCTTGAGCATATTCTGGCAGAATTGCCCACAGATGTGTTAATCATAAACTCCAAAGGAAATGAGTAATGCCTCGTCTTTAAAGCAATTTATTGCTGGCTTACCGAAAAACATCTTTTCAGGGTTTGTAGTTTCCCTCATCGCATTGCCTTTAGGGTTGGGGTTGGCCATTGCCTCTGAAGCGCCACCAATTGCGGGAATCATAGCAGCTATTGCTGGTGGTATAGTAGTTTCTCTATTGGGTGGATCCCACCTAACTATAACTGGGCCTGGAAATGGACTGGTAATTGTAGTTCTCTCGGCTATCGTTGGTATGGGGGAGGGGGACTTGTATCAAGGATACTTGTATACCTTAGCCGCCATCATCTTATCAGGTTTATTCCTTTTTGTTTTTGGTGTTTTTCGCTTAGGGGCATTAAGTGAGTTTTTTCCATCCACAGCACTTCAGGGTATGTTAGCTGCCATTGGGGTAGGTATTTTGGCCAAGCAGTTTCACGTAATGTTAGGCTTTACTGGTGTCAAAGGCAATACAATCAATCAATTGGTCCAAATTCCTAACTCCATCATAAATTTATTAAACAGCCCTTCAGGCGAGGTAATCTTAGCAAGTTCTATAGGGGTGTTAAGCTTGGTTTTTTTATTTTCCTATGCCCGTATAAGAAATTCTGTTTTTCAATTGATTCCTGCCCCCATGTGGGTAGTAATCGCCTCAATAGGAGTGATGTATTATTATGATCTGATCTTAAAAACCCCAGATATTTTGGGTTCTAATCTAATGATCACTCTTCCTGATAACCTTCTGGCTTCACTTCCTAGGCCTGACTTTGGGAAAATCTCAAACGCTGATTTTATGGGCCACACCCTGTCTATAACCCTTGTGGCTGTTATTGAGTCACTGTTAAGTATCAAAGCTGTAGACAAGCTAGACCCCCTGAAAAGAAGATCTAACATCAATAAGGATCTTAGGGCCTTAGGTATAGCTACGGTTGTTAGTGGGTTTTTTGGGGGACTAAATGTAGTAACAGTTATTGCAAGAAGTTCAGTAAATGTAAATAACGGAGCAAATAATCGCTCTGCTAACTTTTTTCACGCTGCCTTTTTAGTTGTTTTCATCCTGTTATTTGCAAAACAAATTCAAAAAATACCAATGCCTGCTCTGGCGGCAATTTTAGTTTACACTGGATACAGATTGGCTGCACCTGAAAACTTGTTACGTATTTATAGGATAGGAAAAGAACAGGCCATCATTTTTGTCACCACTTTGTTAGCAACGCTCATGACTACTTTAACCACAGGAATTCTTTTGGGGATATTAGCCACAATTCTGGTCCATGTCATTATCAACAAAAGTGGGGTTCTATTTTACCGTAATTGGCTCAAGCCAAATGTTTTGATGTATTTAGAAGAGGAGTCAGGCAATTATTATGTCAGTGTAAAGAATTTTTGCAGCTTCCTTAACTTTTTTAAGCTTAAGTCCAAATTAGATGAAATTCCTCCAAGTGCTCACGCTATTATCGATTTTTCTCTTTGTGAATTTGTAGACCATACTGTTATGGAGGGGCTTAACGATTATAGCCGAAACTTTTCCCGTCAGAGTGGATTTTTTGAAATCATTGGACTTGATGTTCACGAAGCTAAAACAGAGCACCCTTTTGCCCTTCGCAAAAGCTTACCAGAGTCGTCTCTTTTGAATTTTCAAGTTTCTTTAACCAAAAGGCAAAAGCTTCTGCAAAAACTATCTACCATCTTAGATTGGGATTACCTTGCCGAACCCCTTTCAAACTACGATAACTTAGAGCGGTTTTACTATTTCAAAACCAAATGGATTAACTATCGATACAACAACTTAGAAAGCAAAAACAAGGAATTCTTACTGTTCGATCTATCATACAGCGAGGGTGCATTTATTGCAAGGGAGGATTTAAGGTCGACTTTTTTGCAAATAAAAGTCTCAAATAAAATGCCGGTATTTGCTATGGATAAAGAAAACTTTATGACCACAATACTTCAATTATCAGGGTTGGAGGATATTGACTTTAAAAGATATCCTGATTTCTCAAGAAGGTTTTATCTAAGAGGTGAGGATGTAAAATCGATTCGATCTTTTTTTACTGATGATCTTATCTACTTCTTTGAAAGCCACCCCGCTTACTACTTAGAGTCTGATGGAAACAGTATATTGATTCGTAGCAAAGAACGACTGGCTAGCATCCAAGAAATAAAACAAATGTTGGCTTTTGCAGAGGAACTTCTTAAAGTTTTGGATAAAAAATAAATTTATCTTTTACTTTTAGATTATGGGAATTATATTTAAAGCGTTTAGAAACTAATAATCATGAAATTTAAAATTATTCCACTGATTGCCATTTCCTTTTTTGGCATTTTGAATTCGCAACAAAAAAGAACGATAGGAAATATTGAGCGATTACTTCCTGAAATAAATGATTTCGTTGCTCCGGGAGCCAAAATTGAGGTCCTTGCCGAAGGGTTTGGGTGGTCTGAGGGACCCGTTTGGGTGGATCGGCTCGATGCCCTATTGTTTTCTGATGTCCCAGGCAACAAGATCTACCAATGGGATGAAAAAAATGGGCTAAGTGTCTTCCTTAGTCCCAGTGGTTATACCGGAATTGCTCCCCGAGGAAAGAAAGGAAGTAAAAATGCCATGAGCCGGGATGAAAGCGGTTCAAATGGATTGATCTTAGATAAAAATGGCCAGTTGATCATTTGTATGCATGGTGATAGAAGGGTTGCTCGACTTGACGATTGGGTAAAGAAAGGCTTTACTACCATTGCAAGTAAATACCAAGGAAAATATTTTAACAGTCCAAATGATCTAGTATATGCAAAAAATGGTGATCTATATTTCACAGACCCCCCATACGGTTTGAAAAAGGGGGACGAGGACTTATTAAAAGAATTACCTTTCAACGGAGTGTTTAAAATTACACATTCGGGAGAACTCTCTTTGATAATTAACGACCTAACTCGACCCAATGGGGTAGCAATTTCCAATGACCAAAAGACATTATACGTTGCCATTTCTGATCCAAAGGACCGAAGAATCATGGCTTACGATATAACTCCTAATGGCGTCGAGAATGCCAGAGTCTTTTTTGACGATGATGGCTTGGGAAAAGAAAACCGCGGAAATTTTGATGGACTAAAAATACACCCCTCAGGGACGATTTTCTCTACCGGACCTGGCGGCGTTCTAATCATTACTCCCGAAGGTGAACACCTGGGCACAATTAAAACGGAGGAGAAAACAGCTAATTGCGCTTTTGACTCCAACTATGAATATCTCTATATGACTACCCATATGTACCTAACGCGAATAAAATTATAGTCTTGTGGAACTTCACTCCATAGCATGCGGTAACTTTAAATTGGATGGTGGTGCCATGTTTGGTGTTGTCCCTAAAACACTATGGGAGAAAACTAATCCTGCTGATGCAAACAACCGTATTGAAATGTGTAGCCGATCTTTGCTGGTTGAAGAGGGTGACCGACTGATACTCATTGATACTGGAATGGGTAACAAACAAAACGAAAAGTTTTTTAGCCATTATGACCGGTGGGGTGACGAAAACTTGGACCAATCCTTACTTCAAAAAGGGTTTCATAGAGACGACATCACAGATGTTTTTTTCACACATCTCCACTTTGATCACTGTGGTGACGCAGTAAAAAGAACTAAGAGTGGCGTACTTGAGCCTGCATTTAAAAATGCTGTTTTTTGGTCCCATGAAAATCACTGGCAGTGGGCGACCCAGCCCAATCCCCGAGAAAAGGCCTCTTTCTTGCCTGAAAACATCTTACCTATTGAAGAAAGTGGGCAGCTTCAGCTACTTAAAGGAGAAAATTTTTTGTTGGAAAAAACGCCTTTAGGTTTCGATGTTATTGTTGTAAATGGTCATACAGAAAAACAAATGTTACCCTTAATAAAATATAAGGGAAAGACATTGGCTTTTGCTGCTGATCTTATACCCACAGCAGGCCATTTACCAATACCTTATGTGATGGGCTATGATACAAGGCCCTTAATTACCATGGAAGAAAAAAGTCGCTTTTTAAGTTTAGCATGCGAGGAAGATTTCTTGTTATTTTTAGAACATGATCCATACAACGAGATGATATCTTTAAAACAGACGGAAAATGGTGTAAGATTGAGTAAAAAACAAACTTTAGCAGACTATTTTTAATGAAAGAACTTTTTTATTTACTAGGTTGTACCTT
>NZAX01000109.1 GCA_002687665.1 Flavobacteriaceae bacterium | reverse complement strand
TGAACAAGCACAGTTAGTGCCACCTGATCTACTTCCCAATTACTGGAAGCATTCCCCATATTGTTTTTCTTGTAAAAATAAACCTCCCATTGATCAGCAAAGGGACGGGTGTACAAAGCGTATTTCCCTTCGGCTAGGGGTTTACCAGCAACTTCCACAGCATCCGAAAAAGAAACGGTGGTATTTTTATTAGCCCCTGTTCTCCAGATATCGCCATAACGAACCAAACTTCCCATAATATCTCTTCCTCTTGCAGAGGGACGTGAGTAGTCCACTTCAACTTGGGTTAGTCCCAATTGCTGGGAAATTTTCGCTCTTGGGCTCGCAGGAGGGGTATTTACCTGACCAAAAGATCCAAAACAAACAAAATTTAAAAGCAAAAAGTAATTAGTAAGTCTCATCATATATTTTTTTCAAATTTAAACAACATCGTTTAAATGGAAGTTCTTTACAAGATGTTTAAATTTTGTTTAATATTTTGCAAAAATCATTAAACAATTATTATCTTTGTACGTGAAATTTACTATGAAGTTATATCAATTACACAAGGTTCAAAACTTGCCCATAAGTATGGAGAGGGCTTGGAATTTCCTCAGTGACCCCAAAAACCTAAAAACCATTACCCCCGATTATATGGGTTTTGAAATATTGGGAGGTGACGAGAAAAAAATGTATCCAGGACAGATCATCAAGTATATTGTCACCCCGGTGATGGGTATTCCAACCCAGTGGGTAACAGAGATCACCCATGTTAAAGAAGGGGAATATTTTGTTGACGAACAGAGGTTTGGCCCCTACGCCTTGTGGCATCACAAACATTTTATCCGTCCCATAGAAAATGGAATTGAGATGGAGGATATAATTGATTACAAAATCCCTTTTGGAATATTGGGTCAAATAGTTCACCCCATTATAGTCCAACCTAAACTGAAAGAAATATTTAATTACCGACAAAAAAAATTAGTGGAATTGTTCGGAGAATACAAAAGCTAAGATGAGAAAAAACATATTGATTGTAGGAGGAAGTTCGGGCATAGGCTTATCATTGGTAAAACAATTACAGTCCGATCATAATCTTATTGTGGCCAACCGATCCAATGAAGCACTTAATGGACTATCGGTCGAATTCATACCCTACGATGTGGAAAATGGTGAATTAGAGGTCACCAAGCTACCAGAAACATTACATGGTTTAGTCTATTGCCCTGGAACGATCAACTTAAGACCGTTTAAAGGTTTGAAACCTGAAGTCTTTACCAGAGATTTTTCAATCAATGTGTTGGGAGCGGTTAAGACCCTACAAGCTGTTTTGGGTCGATTACAAAATAGTGAAGTGCCCGCTAGTGTGGTATTTTTTAGCACAGTGGCTGTGCAAACGGGTATGCCCTTTCACTCTTCGGTCGCCACAGCAAAAGGAGCTTTGGAAGGATTATCACGTTCCTTGTCAGCAGAAATGGCTCCCAAAATCAGATTTAATGTTTTGGCTCCTTCACTGGTAGATACTCCTTTGGCTGAAAAATTTCTTAACAACGACACCAAAAAAAGCAATGCTGAGGCAAGACATCCCTTGCAAAGGATCGGAAGTCCAGAGGAAATTGCTCGAATGGTTGCATTTTTATTGGGTGATCAAAGCAGTTGGATGACAGCACAAACTATAACTATTGATGGTGGAATAGGAAGTATAAAAAGTTAAATGTGAAAGAAAAGTTCACAATTTTTTGGTTTAGAAGAGACCTTAGGTTAGAGGATAATAAAGGGCTTTATAAGGCATTAAAAGGTACCAACAAGGTTATCCCGATTTTTATTTATGACACAGAAATCATAGATAAATTACCAAAGAATGATCACAGATTAACATTCATTCATAATGCCTTGGGTGGCATCAATAACGCTATGAAGAGGAACAGATGCTCGGTCGGAATTTATCGGGGCACTCCCAAGGCTATTTTTAATAAAATCATTCGAGAATTTCCCATCGAAAAGGTCATTACCAACCATGACTACGAAACTTATGCAATCGAACGTGATGAAGAAATTAGAAAGCTTTTAAAAGCAGAAAAAATCGACTTTGTCACCTACAAAGATCAGGTCATTTATGAAAAAAATGAAGTGGTCAAAGACGATGGAAAACCTTATGTGGTCTACACTCCCTACTCAAGAAAGTGGATGACCAAGTTCCGTGGAGAGGGAATAAAAAACTATCCGTCCGAAGATCATTTAGATAACCTCTACAACGAAAAACCACTCCCTCAAATATCTTTAGACGAAATGGGTTTTGAGATTTCGAAAATGGTCCCAAAAGGTTTTGAGTTTGATGAAGACTTGGTTGATCAATATGAGGCAACACGAAATTTTCCCTCCAAAGACGGCACCTCTCGTTTGGGTGTCCACTTGCGTTTCGGAACTCAAAGTATTAGGAAATTTGTCGCAAAAAGTGCTGAAAGAAAAAATACAACATTTTTAAAGGAACTAATTTGGAGGGAATTTTTTATGCAAATCCTTTGGCATTTTCCCTACACGGAAAATCAATGTTTTAAAAAGCAATACGATCGAATTGAATACCGAAATAATGAAGAAGAATTCGAAAAATGGTGTCAAGGAAAGACGGGTTACCCACTTGTAGATGCAGGAATGAGACAACTCAATCAAACAGGTTTTATGCACAATCGCGTTAGGATGTTGGTCTCTAGTTTTTTGTGCAAGCACCTCCTAATCGACTGGAGATGGGGGGAGGCTTATTTTGCGGAAAAGCTATTTGATTATGAAAAATCAAGTAATTTAGGAAACTGGCAGTGGGTCGCGGGATGCGGTGTGGATGCTGCACCCTATTTCAGAATCTTCAATCCCCATGAGCAAGTCAAAAAATTTGACAAAAACCTCAAGTATATCAATCGATGGGTTAAAGACATAAATAAACTCACTTACCCAGAACCCATAGTAGAACACAAATTTGCAAGAGAACGGTGCTTAAAAGAATATAAATATGCACTCACCCCTGCATGAAAGCTGTAAAAAAAAAGCACCTGCCCACTAAAGTCTGTCCGCAATGCGAACGCCCTTTTTCTTGGAGAAAAAAATGGAAACGCAATTGGGAAAATGTAAAATACTGCAGTAAAAAATGTCAAAATCAGAAAACACAGCTTTAGTTTGGTACAGAAATGATCTGAGAACTTTGGATCATCTTGGACTGAGAAAGGCCGTAGAAAGTGGCTACAGGGTCGTGGCATTCTACACTTTCAACCCAAAGCACTACCATATCCATCGATGGGGTTTCAAAAAAACAGATCGGTTTAGAGCCCAATTCCTCATTGAAAGTGTACAAGCTTTACAACAGGCACTGAAATCGTTGAACATTTCCTTGATCATCGACACAAAAACTCCAGATAAGGCACTCCCTGAATGGATCAAAAAATATAAGGTAAAAGAAATTTACCTACAACACGAATGGACTGAAGAAGAAAAAAAAGAAGAAAAGGCAGTATCAGCACAAATTGATTCCAACATCACCTGGAACAGACATTATGAACAATTTCTTTTTCACCCTAATGATTTACCTTTCAGTCGACCACAAGTACCTGAAATCTTCAGTACTTTCAGAAAAGTTTGTGAAAAAGAAGTTCAGTTGCGGCCATCATTCCCCAGTCCTGCCAGCTTGGGCACATCCAACCGCATTGTGGTTAATGATAAAGTTCCCACTTTAGCCGATTTAGGGCTTCCTCCCCTAGAAAATGATCCAAGGTCAGCTTTTCCTTTTTTGGGAGGAACAAAGGCAGCATTAGGACGATTGGAGCAGTATTTTTGGAAAAGCAAAAAGTTATCGTTTTACAAGAATACCAGAAATGGACTCCTGGGAACTGATTACAGCTCTAAATTCTCCCCTTGGTTAGCCAATGGTAGCTTATCGCCAAAAACCATCTACTGGGAAATCAAACGCTATGAAAAAGAAATTCAAAAAAACCAATCAACCTATTGGCTAATTTTTGAATTGATCTGGAGGGATTATTTTAAATATATTTCTTTAAAACACGGAAATAAAATCTTCAAAATTGGTGGGATTTTAGAGAGAAATTATCTCTGGAGCTCAGAGCTGGAAAGATTTCGACAATGGGCCGAAGGGTTAACCCCGGAACCTTTTGTAAATGCGAACATGATAGAACTCAAACATACCGGATGGATGAGTAATCGCGGGCGACAAAATGTGGCCAGTTATTTTGCCAAGGAGATGAAAATGGATTGGCGGATCGGAGCAGCCTATTTTGAATCGCTTTTGTTAGACTACGATGTCCACAGCAATTATGGTAACTGGATGTATGTTTCAGGAGTGGGAAATGACCCCCGAGACCGAAAATTCGATGTTCAATGGCAAGCTGAGCGTTATGATCCCAATAGAAAATTCCAGAACCTCTGGCTTCAAAAAACCTTATTTTGATGACACTAAGACTGATACTGGGAGATCAACTGAATTTAAAGCACTCTTGGTTTGAAAAGCAAGACGATAACACCATATACGTCCTTTATGAATTGTATCAGGAAGCGAATTATGTAGTTCATCACATTCAAAAATTAGTGGCCTTCTTTTCTGCCATGCGGGCCTTTGCCTCAGACCTTCAAAATCAAGGACATCAAGTACTCTATTTTGATATCAACAGCAATGCCTCAAAAAAATCACTAGAGGATAACATCAAATACATTATTAGCGAAAAAGACATTGGAAAATTTGAATATCAACTGCCCGATGAGTACCGTTTGGATGAACAACTAAAGACTATATGTAAAAACATCAATATACCCTCAAAAAGTTTCGATACTGAACATTTTTTAACCACCAGAGAGGAATTAAAATCTTTTTTTGAAGGGAAAAAACAACTTATCATGGAGTTCTTCTACCGCAACATGCGAAAGAAATTCGATCTTTTGATGGTACAAGGACAACCTTTGGGGGGGAAATGGAATTTTGATAAAAACAACCGCAAAAAATGGAAAGGAAATCCAGCTATTCCCCTAGCCTACAAAACGAAAAATCAGGAAAATCAAATAGTCTATGAGTCCGTTGTCAAAGCAGGTATTAATTACATAGGTAAATACGATGTCGAAAGCTACCTTTTTCCAGCCAATCGAGAAGAAGCTATAGAGCAACTGGACTATTTCTGTGAAAACCTATTGGTTCATTTTGGAGACTACCAAGATGCCATGCATACAGATGAGCGCAATCTTTTTCACTCGAGGATTTCATTTGCCCTTAACACTAAAATCCTTCACCCAATCGAGGTGATGGGTACGGTCATCAAATACTACCAAATGAATCAAGAGCGCATTGCTCTCTCACAAGTTGAAGGATTTGTCAGACAAATTCTGGGGTGGCGAGAATACATGCGGGGTATCTATTGGCGCGAAATGCCGGAATACAAAACCCGCAACAAACTGGAAAATTTCAATCAACTCCCTGACTTCTATTGGACTGGAAAAACGAAAATGAATTGTCTAAAAGAAAGCATTACAGATTCTCTAGAAACTGCCTATGCACACCACATACAGCGATTGATGATAACCGGTAATTTTGCCCTTTTGATTCAGTGCCACCCCGATGAGGTAGATGCTTGGTATTTGGGCATCTATGCCGATGCAATAGAATGGGTGCAGTTACCCAATACCCGTGGCATGAGCCAATGGGCAGATGGAGGTATAGTGGCCACAAAGCCTTATGTTTCCTCTGGCTCCTATATTCATAAAATGAGCAACTACTGTGAGGAATGTCAATATGACCGGAGCAAAAGGATTGGTAAAAACGCCTGTCCATTTAATAGCTTATATTGGAACTTTTTGGACGACAAAAAGGAACATTTCAGCAAAAACAATCGTATGGCCATGATGCTGAGGCTATTGGATAAAATTCCTGTACTGGAAAAGGAAGAGATAAAAAACAGAGCATTGTCCATAATAGAAAATCCCGATGAATTCTGATCGTGAACCCATTCATATTGTTTGGTTAAAAAGGGATTTACGACTGGAGGATCATCCCCCTCTTCGAAATGCGCTGTTGTCAAAACGTAGGGTTCTAATGCTATATGTTTTTGAAGACATACTTTTTAAGGACCCACACTACAGCCCCCGGCATTTTGACTTTATCAAGCAATCAATCAAAACATTGAATGACCAATTGAAGTCCTATAATAGCAAGGTTCTATGCGGTACAGGGAAATTGACTCAAGTACTTGAATCCATTTCAAAAGTATACCGAATCGAAAAAATTTGGGCCCATCAAGAGACAGGTGTAATGACCACTTTCAAAAGGGACCGTGAGCTTGCTCAATGGTGTGATGAAAGTCTCATCTCATTTGAGGAGTACCTTCAACAAGGTGTCTTTAGGGGGATGAAAAACAGAGTGAACTGGTTAAGAAAATGGGATGATTTGATGAATGAAACCATCATTCCTACACCTCTTAAAAAGGGCCTACTCATTACAAAAAGGGCAATAAATCAACTGGAAGATGAAACACCAACTATGGAGTTGGAGGTGAAAGCCCATCCCAAACGTCAAATGGGAGGGAGTGAATATGCGTTGAGGTATCTCAATTCTTTTTTTAAAGAACGCTATCGGAATTACCAAAAACACATTTCCAAACCGGACCT
Source organism: Flavobacteriaceae bacterium (assembly GCA_002687665.1). Taxonomy (GTDB): domain Bacteria; phylum Bacteroidota; class Bacteroidia; order Flavobacteriales; family Flavobacteriaceae; genus UBA8316. Next base: position 3,716 of record NZAX01000109.1, on the reverse strand, counting down.
ATCACGAAGGAGTTGTAGTCGGCTCTCGCCATATCTGGCCTTTGGGAACCTGTCGATGCGTCAAGTTTTACAAAAAACAGAATATGAGTCAATAAATGGTAACAGAAGCTTTGCATTGAAAGCTTTTGGTTCACGATTACGGTGGCAATCTCACTTTATTCAAAAATTTGAAATGGAGTGCTCCATGGAGTTTGAAAGCATCAACAAAGGTTACCAAAAACTGGACAAACCCCTTAACGAAGAATACGTTAAAGCATGGGAAACCGGAAAAACTGGTGTCCCTCTTGTTGATGCCGCAATGCGTTGTTTGGTCGAAACCGGCTATTTGAATTTTAGAATGCGTTCCCTGGTGGTATCATTTTTCACCCACTACCTCTGGCAACCGTGGCAGGCTTGTGCACATTTCCTGGCTAGACAATTTTTAGATTTTGAGCCCGGTATTCACTACCCCCAACTGCAAATGCAGGCCGGCGTCACAGGTATCAATATGCTGAGAATATACAATCCTGTCAAAAATGGTCAAGAACACGACCCCAATGGGCAGTTCGTAAAACAGTGGTTACCAGAATTGAAAATGCTCCCAAAGGAAATGATTCATACCCCCTGGGAAATCACACCTATTGAAGCCAATGTTTACGGTTTTGAATCCGGAATAAGTTACCCCCACCCTATTATTGATTTACAAAAGGCAAGGAAACATGCAACCAGCTCGCTTTGGCCGTTATCTAAAAGTGCCCCAGTTAGGAAAGAAGGGAAGAGAATTTTGGCTAAACATACTTTGGCAGACCGAAACAGTTTAATCAGATAAAACAACCAAAATAGATCATTAGAATAACCTGAGAACAATGAACATGAAAAAACAGATTGACCTGAGACCGGAACAGATAGACCGAATCATTGAAATGGCTTGGGAGGACCGGACGCCCTTTGATGCCATTCAAATGCAGTTTGGGCTCAAGGAAGAAGAAGTTATTCGAATTATGCGAAGGAAAATGAAGCCCAGCAGCTTTAAAATGTGGCGTACCAGAGTTCAGGGCCGAAAAACCAAGCATCTCAAACAGCGGGGAACCGAAGTAAGCCGTTTTAAATGCAGCCGTCAAACAGGAATAAGTAACAACAAAATTTCTAAGCGCTGATTAGGGTGGCAGATAATGTTGTCAATAAACGACCTCTACATTCATACCATAGGCCGCTACCCCCATCTGAGTCCATGTCCCCTGACTGGTAGCACGGGCATAGAGGTTGGAACCAAAAAATCCTGCAGAAAACAATAGTTCTCCAGAACCCAAATCTTCAATCCACTCAATGGAAACCAAAAAATCGTCATCCATTACAATATCATAGGGCTTGAGGTCAATGCTAACCCTGCCTGATTCGATATCCGTCTCGATCATAATCGTCTCATCCAATAGGTTTTCATTGGGCATTCCTTGGTTAAGACTGTAAAAATTGAGTCGAAAACGAACGCTGCCGTAAGTATTTTTGGCAATGGATAAATTGAAAGCCTCAACAAAAGTGGGACTATTTCTAATTCTACAGATAAAACCGATTTCGTTTCCCAAGTCATTTGAGGTAAAACCACCAACCAAAGTTTTAGATTCGGTTTTATTACCCAAAATCTTTCGCTTGTATTTTTTGTTTTTTTTTCTAACTACAGTAACCCCTTCCAATAAAAGGGCTTCTTCTTTCAATAAAATGATGTTTTCTGGCTTTTCTTGGGCTAAATAATCTTGAACCACAAAATCTTTTTTTCCGAAACCAATCATCGAAAAGCGCAAAGTGTCCAAGAGGAATTCTGGATTGAGTTCCAATAAAAAGTCCCCATACTCATCGGATACTGTGCCCAAATTTTTATTTAAAACACCAATATTGACAAAGGGCAATGGTTGGCGGGTTTCCGCATCCAATACCTTAGCAGTGATGAATTGAGATTGAAGGTTGTAGGGAAGTAAAAGAAAAAACAGGATAGGGGCTTTCATGGGATTTAGGTTTGTAATCGGGTGATCTTTGCGCCTATGGCTTTTAAACGACCTTCGATATTTTCGTAACCACGATCGATTTGCTCGATGTTGTGAATGGTACTGGTGCCTTTTGCCGATAGCGCGGCAATCAATAGGGAAATACCGGCTCTGATGTCAGGAGAGGTCATTACAGTAGCTTTGAGTTGCGATCTGAAATCATGGCCGATCACCGTAGCTCGGTGTGGGTCACACAAGATGATTTTGGCGCCCATGTCAATGAGTTTATCTACAAAAAAAAGCCGACTTTCGAACATTTTTTGATGAATCAATACACTTCCACGAGCTTGTGTGGCTACGACCAGAACAATACTGAGTAAGTCAGGAGTGAAACCAGGCCATGGAGCGTCAGCAACGGTTAGTATTGAACCGTCAATATAACTTTCAATCTCATAGCCATCCTCGTGAGATGGAATAAAAATATCATCTCCTCTTCTTTCAAGTTGAATACCTAGTTTTGAAAACACATTAGGAATTTGACCCAAATCATCCCAACTGACATTTTGGATGGTAATCTCACTTTTGGTCATCGCCGCCAGTCCAATCCAACTGCCAATTTCGACCATGTCAGGCAGTATCCTGTGTTCTGTTCCAGATAAATTGGTAACCCCTTCAATGGTAAGGAGATTAGAGCCTATACCAGAGATTTTGGCTCCCATTCTATTCAACATTTTACATAGCTGTTGCAAATAGGGCTCACAAGCAGCATTGTATATCGTAGTGGTACCTCGAGCTAAAACGGCAGCCATTACAACATTAGCAGTCCCTGTTACTGAAGCCTCCTCCAACAAAATATCTCGTCCATTAAGTTGATCTGCAGTTACTGTGTAAAAATAATCTTCTCTAGTAAAGATAAAATTAGCGCCCAGTAGCTTAATTGCTTCGAAATGAGTATCTAACCTTCTTCTCCCAATCTTGTCTCCTCCAGGGCGTGGGATTGATCCCTTACCGTATTTTGACAACATAGGACCTACAAGCATCACCGATCCTCTTAACTTTTTTGCTTCGGATTTGTATTGTTGACTATCTAGAAAATTAAGATCTACATTATCGGCTGTAAAGGCATACTTCCCTTTTTCAAGTTGGGCTACATTGACTCCCATTTTTTGAAGCAATCCAATTAGTTTATTGATGTCAATAATATCAGGAATATTTGAAATGGTAACAGTTTCTTCGGTTAGCAAAACTGCACACAAAATTTGTAATGCTTCATTTTTTGCACCTTGTGGAGTGATCTTACCTTTTAGACGATGACCTCCTTCAATCTGAAAACTACCCATGAAAGCTAGGATTAATATCTTTTACGACTGTTGTTTCTTTTGTTCCTTTGTTTATGATTATTTTTAGAACCATTGCCATTTTTCGATCTAATTTTAAGAAACTCCGAAGCATCAGTCAATGGGAGATCCTCTTCTTTAACTACGAGTTTATTATCGGACAATTCAACTAAGTGATTAAGAATAACTTCATCCTGAACCGTATCTTTATTCCAATTTAAAAAACACTTTTTCATGTGATTGGCAATGTTATAAACAAGGGCATTTTTAAGATCTCCATCTTCCCAGTTCACCGCTACGTTGATCATACTTTTGATGTTATTACCATAAAATCGATATTTGGGGTTTCTTTGTGGGTATGTTAGGCGATCGGGTTTCTGTGCCAAAACCTCTTTTTGAGGTTTTTCATATGGACTATCTA
>NZAX01000108.1 GCA_002687665.1 Flavobacteriaceae bacterium | reverse complement strand
TTTTTCAATATTGAAGATACAAATAAGCATCATGCTGCTCTAGCAATAGTTGCAAATGCAATTATGAATTTAGATGAGTTCTTAACACATGCCTAATTATGAATAAAAAAATGAAACTATTTGATGAGTTTATTTTAAAAAATGCTTCTGTAAATAGTAGAAGACATTTTTTAAAAAACTGCACATTAGGATTGGGTGGGATGGCGTTTACTAACTTTCTAATGAGTTGTAGCAATGATAAAAAAACCTTTTTTAATAGGAGCAGATCATTAAATCCACTTGCTCCAATTCCTCCTCCTAATTTAGGGAAGGTTAAAAGTGTAATATATCTCCACATGGTTGGCGCTCCCTCTCAATTGGAATTATTTGACTATAAACCTGAATTACATAAACTTCACAACAAACCTTGTCCCGAATCACTTCTAAAAGGTAAGAAATTTGCATTCATAGAAGGTGTCCCTAAAATGTTAGCCCCACAAGCAAAATTTAGAAAAGCTGGAGAATCTGGAAATTGGGTATCTAACAACTTACCATATTTTAATGCGATAATTGATGAAGTAAGTTTTTTAAAAGCTGTTCATACTGACCAATTTAATCATGGTCCAGCTCAATTATTTATGCATACAGGAAGTCCTCGCCTAGGTAGACCAAGCATTGGTTCATGGGCAACATATGGTCTCGGATCTGAAAATCAAGATCTTCCTGGTTTTATGGTTTTAACTTCTGGTGGAGGAACTCCTGATGGTGGTAAAAGTTTGTGGGGAAGTGGTTTTCTGCCATCTGTTTATCAAGGAGTTCAATGTCGTTCTAAAGGTGATCCTGTCTTATACCTTAGTGACCCTAAAGGAATTTCAAGGGATCTAAAAAAAGATTTAATTACATCAATTAATGAAATAAATTCTGATGATTATAAAAATTTTAAAGACCCTGAAATACTTACAAGGATTAGTCAGTATGAAATGGCATACAGAATGCAGATTGCAGTCCCAGAGGTAATGAATATAAATGATGAACCTGACAGTATAAAAGAAATGTATGGGGTTACACCAGGGAAAGAATCATTTGCTAATAATTGTCTTTTAGCTAGAAAACTAGTTTCAAAAGGTGTTCGTTTTGTTCAGCTTTATGATTGGGGATGGGATAGTCACGGAGATCTTGAAGAAACCGCTTTAAATCTTGGGTTTAGAAAAAAATGTAGTCAAATTGATCGTCCAATAGCTGCATTAATATTAGATTTAAAACAGCGAGGTTTGTTAGATGAAACATTAATTGTTTGGGGTGGAGAATTTGGAAGGACTCCAATGCAAGAAAATAGAAGTGGGGTTCAAAATGCTTTTACAGGAAGAGACCATCATGGAGATGCCTTTACAATGTGGATGGCTGGAGGCGGAATAAAAAAAGGGATAGTTTATGGTGAAACTGATGAATTTGGATATAAACCAATTAGCGGAAGAGTTTCTGTTCACGATATACAAGCCACTATACTCCATTTGCTCGGATTTGATCATGAAAAATTTACTTATGACTTCCAAGGAAGACCATTTAGACTTACTGATGTTGAAGGTGAAATTATTCGAGAAATATTGGCATAATTTTTTTGACCTTTAACATGTTTCCCCATGTATTTAGCTTTAGAGTAAATTATTTTGGTAATTAATTTGGTGAGTAAGTATGTTTGACAAAACATAAACTCTTTAATACCAAGGGTTTAATTGGTTATTTAGTCGGGATGACAGGATTTGAACCTGCGACCCCACGCACCCCATGCGTGTGCGCTACCAGGCTGCGCCACATCCCGAATTAACCTTGATTGATACCAGATTATAATTGTCGGGGTGGCAGGATTCGAACCTGCGACCTCCTGCTCCCAAAGCAGGCGCGATGACCGGGCTACGCTACACCCCGAGACAATTTTTCAGTAATTCAATAGGTGCGCAAATATAGGATTAAATAAAATGATTGCAAATCCTAAAATCCCCTAATTTGAAAACAATTTTTATATATTTAAGCAAATGACAAAAACAAAAATTTATGGAACGTAAAATTACCTTAAGTGAAAAAGAGATACCAGATAAATGGTATAATATTGTTGCAGACATGCCAAACAAGCCACTACCTCCTCTAAACCCAGGTACTATGGAACCGATAGGGCCTGAAGCCCTAGCTCCTTTGTTTCCTATGGAGCTGATTAAGCAGGAAGTTAGTATGGATAAATTTATTGATATCCCCGATGAAGTAAGAAATATCTACTCCATGTGGCGACCCACACCATTATACCGAGCCTACAACCTTGAAAAAAAATTAGATACTCCAGCCAAAATATATTACAAATATGAAGGGGTAAGCCCTACAGGTTCGCACAAACCTAACACAGCGGTTGCTCAAGCCTACTACAATAAAAAGGAAGGTGTTAAAAAAATAACTACTGAGACTGGGGCAGGTCAGTGGGGTAGTGCATTGAGTTTTGCTTGCAGACATTTTGATATCGAATGTGAAGTTTATATGGTAAAACTTTCTTTTAATCATAAACCTTATCGAAAAGTAATGATGAACACTTGGGGGGCAAAAGTTTTTCCATCACCTTCAGAGGCTACAGAAATTGGAAAAAAATTCTTGACAGAAGACCCAAATACAACCGGTTCCCTTGGAATTGCAATTTCAGAGGCCATAGAAAGAGCTGCATCTGATGAGCATACAAAGTATGCACTAGGTAGTGTTCTTAATCACGTCAAATTGCACCAAACCATTATCGGACAAGAGGCAATTCTACAAATGGAAAAGGCGGGAGATATGCCTGACATTGTTATCGCTCCATTTGGTGGTGGTTCAAATTTTTCTGGCTTGGCATTTCCCTTTTTGAGGCTCAATTTTGACGAAGGAAAATCCATTAGATGCATTGCAAGTGAACCTTCCTCGTGTCCTAAGTTAACTAGGGGTGTTTTTAGATATGATTTTGGAGATACTGCTGGAATGACCCCTCTTTTACCTATGTATACCCTAGGTCACGATTTTGTTCCAGCTCCCATTCATGCAGGAGGTTTGAGATATCATGGAGCAGGTGTTATTGTCAGTCAACTTTTAAAAGATAAGTTGATTGAAGCCAGAGCTCATGACAATGTTGAAGTTTTTGATGCAGGAGTAAAGTTTGCTCAATCAGAGGGAATAATTCCTGCTCCAGAAGCTACCCACGGAATAGCAACTGCAATAGCTGAGGCAGAGCGCTGTAGGGTTGAGGGTAAATCTGAAACCATTTTAATCAACCTTTGTGGTCATGGAAATTTTGACATGAAAGCCTATGAAGATTATTTTGCTGGTAAAATTATTAAACATGAACTTTCTGAAGCTGAAATTCAAGCTTCAATTGCTAAACTAAGTACTCCAGAAATTTAATTTTTAAAGAAGTTTAAATTAGCCACCTTATTTTATATGAGGTGGCTTTTTAAATTTTTGGCTCTGACATTTTTGTAGAACTTTAACATTTTTACAACAAATATCTGATTCTAAAAAAAATATATTTGGTTTCAAATTTGCATTATGGTGAAAACCAAAAAAAAATCATCGACTTATTTCTTTTATAAAAGTATTTTACGCAAAGTGAGCTTTGATGCAACTCTCTTTAGAAAAGAGCTTGATAAAGCGCTCATTGTACTTTCAGAAAAAGAAGGAATTATGCTATACCGTTGGGCGTTAACATTTACTAAGTCTAATCCTGATTTGAGCTATAATCTACAATATACTCTCTAAGTCCTTTCTGGGGTAATTACTTTAATATTTTCAAATCTAATAGCACCTCTGATAATGCTACTGACAGTTGATCTCAAAGCATTAATTACAGGGAGTTTTAATTGACTTTTATAATGGATTAAACTAACTTCTCTTGCTGGAGCAGGTTCGGGAAAAAACCTCAAATTTTTCTTTTTAGTTTCTGTCAAATTATTTCCATGCAAATAAGGAAGTAGAGTCATCCAAGGTCCTTCATCTGATAGATTTATTAACGTCTCAATACTTCCACTTTTTAGATCAAATGGAACACCTCCAATTTGATTCATCTTACAAAGGTTCAGTACATGATTTCTAAAACAATGGCCATCTTCTAGCACTAGTAAATCTGTCATATTTAAGTCGTCAACTTCAATCTGATCTATGGAATGAAGAGGATTACCCTCAGGTATATAGCCTACAAAAGGTTCATAATAAATGGGGAGTTCCAGTATGTGATCCATTGCCAGAGGTGTAGCAGCAATTCCAGCATCAAGATGCCCCTCCTCTAGCATTTTGATGATATTTTGAGTTGTTAACTCCTCAATCTTAAGATCTACTTTTGGAAATTTTTTTATAAAAGTATTCAGAAACATCGGAAGTAGAGTAGGCATTACTGTGGGAATAATTCCTAATTTGAATTCACCGCCAATAAACCCCTTTTCAATAGATACAATATCTTGCATCCTTATAGCCTCTTCTGTTATTCTTTTGGCTTGAACAAGAATTTTTTTTCCAACATCAGTTAGTATGATCGGTTTTGTAGCTCGGTTAAAAATTTTAACCTCTAGTTCATCTTCTAATTTTTGAACCTGCATACTCAATGTAGGTTGAGTCACAAAACATTTTTCTGCAGCAATCGTAAAGTTACCGTACTCAGCAACTGCAATCATGTAATGAAGTTGCGTTAAAGTCATTATAAATTCTTATTAATTTCTCAAATATAATAAGTTTTGATTATTTATTATGTTTTAATGAATAAAATTTAGGATTCAAAAGAATTATAAAATAATATAAATAGTAATTACTTAATAATTTCTGTTTTTATATAAACATTACTTATGGGCATTTCCCTGTTGTCAACTTTCAATTTATTAATTTGATCTACAACTTCTATACCCCTAATAACCTCACCAAAGGCAGTGTAATGACCATCCAAATGATAGGCTCCGGGTGATTGTTGAACGATAAAGAATTCGTAAGGAGATGCAAGTTTGTGTGGATTGTCGATTTCACTACTGGGCATGGAAATGACACCGCGGTGGTGGGAGTTTCCTTTTTTTGTATCGGGGGGGAGAAGATACCGTCCAATCTGATGTCTTTTCTTCATACTTTCACGACTGTCCGAATTTCCGCCTTGTATTATGAAATTAGGAACTACACGATGAAACATTGTTCCGTTGAAATATTTTTTTTTGGTTAGATAAACAAAATTTGCCCTGTGATATGGTGTGTTCTCATATAGTAAAATATCAATATTTCCATATCTAGTTATGATCCGTACCTTATTTTCTTTATTTTTTTTTGCGTAGTCATAAAAAAAAGGAATTGCATTTTTGTCATCGAGATAAGTCCCTTTTGCTTTTTTTGACTCAACTTTTTTTAAAATTTTTTTTTGTGGAACTTTGACTTTATTTGTGTTTTTTTTTGATTTTACCTCACAACCAATATGTGTAAAAATCAAAACTCCCAATAATAGAATTTGATATCTCATGGATCTTACTTTATTTACTGTTCTTACATCAAAGTTAAAACAAAACAAACTTGCTGGTGGAGTTGCCCATTCCCTTATGGCACCTCCTTATCGAATGGAAAAGTTTAAATCCACCCTAATCTCAAAGATGAAGCCCAAAATGGCCTCTGTTCTATTGCTTCTTTACCCCAATGAAGTTGGAGAAATGAATTTTGTATTAACTCGTCGCAGAGTATATAATGGCATTCACTCTGGACAAATTAGCTTTCCAGGAGGGAAACCTGATCATTTGGACAATGATTTATGGGCTACTGCTCTAAGGGAGACCCACGAGGAGGTTGGAATTCCATCCGACGAAGTTAAATATATCAGATCGCTTACAAAACTTTATGTCCCACCAAGTAATTTTCTTATTATTCCTTACATGGGCTATCTGCAAAGCCCATATGTTTTTACACCTGATCCTAGAGAGGTGGAAGCAATTTTAGAAATTTCATTGATGGATTTTATAAATAAAAAGTCTGTGTTGACAAAGCAATTGAATTCCAATTCTAACTCTATTACAGTTCCAGCATACATTTTTGACCAGAATGTGGTCTGGGGGGCAACAGCGATGATCTTGTCGGAATTTAAAATGTTATTTTCAGCTGTGCTAGCCAAATAGTTTATATTTGTCTTGAACAATTTGAAAAGATAAATGT
>NZAX01000081.1 GCA_002687665.1 Flavobacteriaceae bacterium | reverse complement strand
TATTATCGTTGAGGTTTAGATTACTGTAATTTCTCCATTTTTTATTGTAAATCGGACTCAAAGTGATATACCAATTTCTCAAAAGGGCTTCATTCGTTATATTGTACCCATAACCAGTAAACTTAGCATCCGGTAATATCAGCTTATAATCAAGGGAGATAACTATGGAGTCAGTGTCATTTTTCTGAAAATCGCCGACTACTTTGATGATATCGCATTGATTTTCTAATCTTTCCCACTGGGTTTCCAATTCATTTGCGTAAATAGAATTGATAGAGGTTGAACCAAGTTTAGATTTAGTAGTCAGAAAAAAACTTCTGTCATACTCTTCTACAAATCTTTGTGCCAATGGTGATTTGTTAGTTGAATAGGCATTAGACCAATCCGTAAAATAGAGTGTATCTCCCATTTCTGGAGGTAGATTTTTGAGAGATATCATCTGACGAATTATTAAATTTCTTCCTGTTCTTTGTATGTCTGCATCAATTTCATATGAGATGTCTTCCTGGCCAAAAGAGAGGGCAGTTACAAACAATACAAATACAATAAAAAATATTAGATTTTTAATGACGACAAAATTAGAAGTTAGGTTTAAAATATTCCTGTTTGTAAAATTTATGGAGTTGTTCAATAACTTCTTCCTTAGACTCCACAACATGGATTAAATCCAGGTCATAAGAATCAATTTTATGCTCTTTTAAAAGAAAACCTTTAATCCAGTCTAGCAGTCCACTCCAATATTCATTTCCTACAAGTAAAATGGGAAATTTCTTTATTTTTTCAGTTTGAATTAATGTCAATGCTTCGAATAATTCATCTAAAGTACCCAAACCACCAGGCATAACAACAAATCCCTGTGAGTATTTGACAAACATGACTTTCCTGACAAAAAAATATTCAAAATTCATCAGTTTATCATCATCTATATAATCATTATATTTTTGCTCCATGGGGAGATTAATATTCAACCCGACAGAGGTCCCGCCGGCTTTTTTCGCCCCTAGATTGGCTGCTTCCATTATCCCAGGCCCGCCTCCTGTAATGATTCCCAATCCAGATTTGACTACTGCTTCTGCAATATCAACAGTCAACTGATACTGAGCATCATCGGAAGGGGTTCTCGCAGATCCAAAGAAGGATACACAAGGTCCTATCATACTCATTTTTTCATATCCATCCACAAATTCTGCCATGATTTTGAACAAGGCCCATGAATCATTGGCCTTAATTTCGCTCCAATTTTTACTTTGGCTTTTAAATAAGTTCATTTCAAACGGTTTTAAGTTCTTTCGCTAAATGTTTACCAGTGTAACTTTTTTTAATTTTTACAATTTCTTCAGGGGTTCCCTGTCCAACCAATGTTCCTCCTTTTTTACCCCCTTCAGGTCCAATATCGATAAGGTGATCTACCAATTTAATTACGTCCATATTGTGTTCAATTATCAAAACAGTATTGCCTTTTTTGACGAGTTGATCCAAAACTTCCATTAAAACTCTTATGTCCTCAAAGTGAAGTCCGGTTGTTGGTTCATCCAATATGAAGAGGGTTTGTCCGGTATCTTTTTTGGATAATTCTGTAGCCAATTTAATACGCTGAGCCTCGCCTCCTGAAAGTGTTGTTGAAGACTGCCCTAAGGTAATGTATCCAAGCCCTACATCTTGAACTGTCTTTAACTTTCGATATATTTTAGGGTGATTTATAAAAAAACTACAGGCCTGATTGACAGTCATCTCCAAAACATCAGCAATAGATTTACCTTTAAACCTTATTTCAAGGGTTTCCCTATTAAAACGTTTACCATTACAGCTTTCACATTCCACGTGTACATCAGGTAAAAAGTTCATTTCAATAACCTTCATACCACCACCTTGGCAGGTTTCACATCTACCTCCTTTGACATTAAAACTGAATCTACCGGGCTTGTAACCTCTGATTTGGGCCTCAGGTGTCAAAGTAAATAAGTTTCTGATTTCGCTAAACATACCACAATAGGTTGCTGGATTGCTTCTTGGGGTTCTTCCGATGGGAGACTGATTAACGTCCACCACTTTATCTAAATACTTTAGACCCTCTATCTTTTTGTATGGCAGGGGGGGTTTTACGCCGTTGTATATGAAACTATTGAGGATAGGATAGAGTGTTTCATTTATCAATGTTGATTTTCCACTACCTGATACGCCGCTTACCCCAATCATAATTCCCAAAGGAATTTCGACATCAATATTTTTCAAGTTATTGCCTGAACATCCAGATAAAATGATGGACTTTCCATTTCCCTTTCTTCTAAATTTGGGTAACTCTATCTTCTTTTGATTGTTAAGATATTGCGCGGTGAGGGTTTGCTGTTTTTTTAACATTTTTGGACTTCCCTGAGAAATGATTTCTCCTCCGTTCTTTCCGGCCATGGGCCCTATATCAATAATGTGATCTGCACGAAGTATCATATCTTTATCATGCTCAACAACTATAACCGAATTTCCGATGTCCCTTAAAGACTGAAGGGAATTAATCAGCTTTTCATTATCTCTTTGATGCAAACCGATACTGGGTTCATCCAAAATATAAAGCACACCGACCAATTGAGATCCAATTTGGGTAGCTAATCTGATGCGTTGTGCCTCGCCTCCAGAAAGAGATTTCGAGGAACGGTTTAATGCTAGGTAATTAAGCCCTACATCCAGTAAGAATTGCAATCTCGATTTGATTTCTTTGATGATTTGATTTGCAACTATAAGCTCATTAGTAGATAATTTATTAGATAAGTTTTCAAACCAAAAATAAAGGTCTCCCAAATCTAGAGCACTAACTTCAGCAATATTTAGTTTATCAATTTTAAAATTCAAAGACTCTTGTTTCAAGCGAGCTCCTTCGCATACACTACACCTCTTTTCATCCATATAGCTTTGGGCCCAACGTTTGATTCCTGTAGAGTCTGTATTGTCAAATTGGTTTTTGATGAAGTTTTCGATACCCTCATAATCAATTTTGTAATCCCTGGTTATTCCAAGAGAATTGGATGCTATTGAAAACTTTTCTTTTCCTCCTTTAAGGATAACTTCAAGTGCCTGTTCGGGAATTATTTTTATTGGATCGGAGAGAGAAAATTTATAACGTTTGGCGATCACTTCCATTTGTTTGAAACCCCAATTACTTTTCAATTCTCCCAAAGGTGCAATCCCTCCCTTTTCTATAGAGAGACGATCATCAGGAATGATCTTGTTTCGACTCACTTCAAACTGATTTCCCAAACCCTTACAATTCAAACACATCCCTTTGGGAGAATTGAATGAAAAAGAATTCGGCTCAGGAAGAGAATATGAAATCCCAGAAGATGGACACATCAGCTTCCTGCTAAAGTAACGAGTTTGTTCTGTTTCTAGATCAATTAAAACAATAGATTCCTCACCGTAATGCATGGCAGTTTTGATTGAATCGATCAATCTTTTTAGATCATTTTCATCTTTTTTAACCTTTATCCTGTCGACAATCAATTCAATATCATGTGTTTTGTATCGATCTACACGCATGCCGGGTTTTAAATCCATAATTTCACCATCTACCCTAACCCTAAGAAAACCCTGTCTAGAAAGAGATTCAAACAATTCTCTGTAATGACCTTTCCTTGCCTTTATCAAAGGTGATAAGATGATAATTTTTTTTTCCATATACTCCTCAAGTATCAATTGAAGGATTTGATCATCACTGTAATTCACCATTTTTTCTTGGCTTACATAACTGTATGCAGTTCCCACACGTGCGAAAAGAAGTCGGATATAATCATATAATTCAGTAATTGTACCTACAGTTGAGCGTGGACTTTTGGAGGTAGTTTTTTGTTCTATGGCAATGACCGGAGAAAGTCCATCTATTTTATCCACATCAGGTCTTTCCAAGTTGCCTATGAACTGTCTTATATATGCCGAAAAAGTTTCCATATATCGACGTTGTCCCTCCGCATAGATTGTATCAAAGGCCAAAGAAGATTTACCACTACCAGAAAGTCCAGTAATCACTACTAATTTTTCCCTTGGTATTTTCAGACTTACATCCTTAAGGTTGTGAACCCTTGCTCCTTGAATGTCAATAAAGTTTTCGCTTTCTTTCATAGTCAATCTTGCAAAAATAATAATTTAAAAGGGTAATTCTGTAATGACTGATATCTTAACTTATCACCTGTAAAAACTAAAAAAATAATTGGAAAATCTAGCTAAGTTTCGCTTTCTCCGACTGAACAAAATTTATCAATTGACTAAAAAAAGTATTAAAATCGAGACAAATTTTCGAATAATTTTTTTCTAATTCTACTACAGCCAGGGTCATATTAGAGTCGAATCGAGTGCGTTGTGACATTTGAAAAAGTATATGCTTCAACCCCTCAAGAGTTTGGTATGTCAACAACCAGTTATATTTAGACATAATGGGTAATATTATTTTAGTTTTGTTGGGTAAATTTCCTCGGTATTCTTGCATCAACTGGTAAAACTGACTGCTGAACTCCTCTAGCGAGTCAGTATGATAAAGCTCCCACTGGGCAGCCAAAAAATGATCGAAGAACATGTCGACTATTACTCTACTGTAGTGACGGAATCTTGGAAACAACAATGATACATTCTTTTTAAATAATTTGTGGTGGTCGGTAAAATGATCAATTTTTCGATGTAACAAAATCCCATTTTGAATGGATTTGGGATAGTCCAAAAAGGATTTCCCTTTTACATGATCGGCAATAAAATTCCCTATGACCAAGCCTTTATTTGATCCAGAAAGGTAAAGATGCGCCAGATAATTCATTGTAATAAAGATCCAAATTACTATTCAAAATTAATACAATTCATCCATTGGAAAGGTTCTTATTTAAATTCAGAATATGAAGGAAAATTCAAGGTGCTAAAAATGGAGTAATGATTATCTTTGAATATGACATTGATTAAATCCATTTCGGGAATCCGCGGTACTATTGGAGGTAATATATCAAACAATCTTACTCCACTTGATACCGTTTTATTCACTTCTGCATATGGCTGCTGGTTAAAGAAAACTTTAAAAGCAAAAGAATACAAAGTAGTGGTTGGCAGAGACGCTAGGGTTTCAGGCAATATGGTTCAAGGTTTGGTAAATCAAACTTTGGTTGGCTATGGCATAGAAGTTTTAGATGTTGGGCTTTCCACCACACCATCGGTAAAATTAGCAGTGACCCAACATCAAGCAAATGGGGGAATCATTATTACAGCCAGTCACAATCCCAAGCAATGGAATGCACTAAAACTGTTCAATCAAAGAGGAGAGTTTTTAAATGCGGTTTCGGGAGAGGCCATATTGGAAATTGCCGAACAACAGGACTTTCATTATGCATCGGTCGATGATTTAGGAAAGGTTATTACAGTAGCAGGAGCTATTGAGGACCACGTGCAGAAAATTTTAGAATTGCCCTTGATCAATTCAAAGGATATTAGTCAAAAGAAATTCAAGGTTGTGGTAGATGCCGTTAATTCTTCTGGAGGTATTGCCATACCTCTTCTTCTGAAAGCACTCGGTGTGAAAACCGTTTCCATTTATTGTGATCCTACAGGGGATTTTCCTCATAATCCTGAACCTTTGAAGGAACATTTAACAGCGCTTTCTGAGAGAGTATTAAAAGAGAAAGCAGATTTTGGAATCGTTGTCGACCCTGATGTGGACCGACTGGCCTTTGTAGATGAAAATGGTGCAGTTTTTGGAGAGGAATATACATTGGTTGCTTGTGCCGACTATGTTTTATCCAAAACACCTGGAAATACCGTTTCTAACCTTTCTTCAACCCTAGCACTGTCTGAGATAACAGTTCAAAGAGGAGGCACCTACCATGCAAGTGCGGTGGGTGAAGTTAATGTAGTTGATAAAATGAAAAAAGTGAAAGCTGTGATAGGAGGGGAAGGAAATGGTGGAATCATATACCCTGATTTGCATTACGGTCGTGATGCGCTTGTGGGAGTTGCTTTGTTTTTAAGTCTTCTTACAGAGAAAAATCAAAAAGTATCTGTGTTAAGATCCTCTTATCCAGAGTACGCCATGAGTAAAGCCAAAATCTCCTTGTCAAAGCAAATGGATATAGATTCAATTTTCAAAAAAGTTGAAAGGAAATTTTCCAAAAATAATATGAATACTATTGATGGGGTGAAAATTTCGTTCGAATCCTCATGGGTTCATTTAAGAAAATCTAATACAGAACCGGTAATACGGGTATATACTGAAGCTAAAAGTCAATTAGAGGCGGATGAATTGGCACGACGATTTCTTGGGGAAATCCAGGAGGTTATTTAATCCTGTAGGACTTTGTTTTCATGCTTAAAACGCCTGTGTGTCCATAAATACTGGGTAGGATCGCAGTAGATATCTTGCTCTAACCACTCGGTGAATGTGTCTGTTATTCGATTTACCTCTGTTTTTTTTGGCTCATCACTGATCAGCTCAAAACTGGCTTCATAATAACCCCTTTTAACACGATTAATTTTAGCATATACCACTCCAAAATCAAATTCTCGAGCGATTATTTCGGCCCCCATAAAAACAGGAACCTTAATTCCCAAGAAAGGTCTCCAATAAGATTTGGGCTTGGGGCGGGGAGATTGATCACTAACAAAACCATAAACAGCCAGAGTACCTTCTTCATTTAGATTTTTTATTTTTTGAATTGCAGAATAACGGGATATTAAGTCACCACGGTGCTTTTTTCTAATTTCAATGATCAATTTATTTAGGTATTTATTCATGATGGGGGTGTAAATACCATAACCCTGAGAGACTGTATGATACCCTATGGACAACATCCATTCCCAACTCGAATAATGCCCACACATGATGATAACACTTCTGTTTTCTTTTTCAAATTGAGTCAAAACATCTAGGTTTTTAAAAACCATTCGCTTTTGCATCTCCTCAGAATTCATTTTGAAAGATTTAAATGCTTCAAGAGTGATGTCACAAAAGTGTCTATAAAATTTTTTCTCGATCCAAATAAGTTCCTTTTCACTTTTATCAGGAAAGGCTTTCTTTAGGTTCGATCGAACTATTTTTTTTCTATATCCCAAAAGATTATAGATCAAAAAACGTAAAACATCAGAAATGAAATAGAGAGTGCTGAAAGGAATCGAGGCAATTAAATAAATAAAGGGGTAGGTGAGGAGGTAAACGACTCTTTGCAAGGCGATTTTTTTTCAAAGATAGTATATTTGCCAGTAAAATTTCTCTTCATGAACTCGCTTCCTTCTGTTGTAAGTGCCATCATTGTTTCCAATGTTTTACTCTCTCTTCTAGGATTTAAAAACCAAGCTTTTTTTAAGAAGTATCAATTTCAAATGGCGAAAATCAAATCGGGAGAACAAATTCGCATGTTGAGTTCTGGCTTTCTTCATGTTGACTTCAACCATTTATTTGTCAACATGTTGTCCTTGTATTTTTTCGCTGGTTATGTGGTCTACAGTTTAGGAGATATGAAGTTTTTGGCTTTGTACCTAAGCAGTCTTTATTTGGGAAACTATCTTTCCTTTCGTTATCACAACCGAGAAGATAACTATACTGCAGTTGGAGCCAGTGGAGCTGTTTCAGGAGTTGTATACAGTGCAGTACTACTATACCCGGATATGAAAATGGTTTTGATTTTTTTCCCAATTCCACTTCCAGGCTATGTAATGGCTGCTCTTTATATGGCATATACTATCTATGGAATGAGGAACCAAGGTGACAATATTGGACATACCGCTCATTTTGGGGGGGCCATTGCAGGCTTATTGGCTACGATTTCTTTTGTTCCAAGTGTAATAATCGAGTCGGGATTTACACTATCTATACTGGCTTCAACCCTGATTTTAGCTGCATTTTTATTTAAGAAAAAAAATTGACTAACAATTACTTATTTAGTAACTCTTCAATTTTTTTCTCAAGAGCTGGCCCTCTTAAATTCTTTGCTATTATTTTTCCGTTTTGATCCAAAATAAAGGTAGCCGGAATTCCTCTTACTTGATAAGCTTTGGCTATGGGATCATTCCAATATTGAAGATTAGATACATGAGTCCACTGTAGACCGTCATCCTCAATTGCTTTTATCCAGTTACTTTTACTTTTATCAAGGGAAACTCCAACTATACTTAGGCCATTGGCTTTGAATTTGTTATAGGTTCTTACAAGGTTCGGATTTTCAACACGACATGGACGGCACCAAGAAGCCCAAAAGTCTAATATGGTTATCTTTCCAAGGTTATTTTTAAGCTTTACTAGTTGGCCTTTTGGTCCGGGACCCTCAAAATCAGGAGCAATTTGTCCAACCTCAGCAGGAGGCTTGGGAGCATTGAGGGCTCCCTCTAACATGACCCCTGCTTTACTTTTTTTAATTCTAGAGGTTAAATTCTCAAAAATAGGCTTTGCATCTTCATTTGAAATTTGCTTAGTCATCATAAAACGCTCCAATATTAACAATGAAACATATGAATCCGGATTGTTTTCAATAAAACGAATCTCATAATCCTTAATTTGATTTTGAACGTCCTTATATTGATCTTGAAGATCGGCTACCAAAAGAGTATCTCTGGAAATGTTGGCCTGTTGTAATTCTCTTCCTATTCCATTCATTGAATTTACAAAAATCTTGGTTTCAGATTTGTATTTCATAAAAGCATCATTAGAAATTGTACCCAAAGCCTTAGAATTCATCAGACTATCTTTGTACATAGAGATCTTGATTTCACCAGGTTCAAGAACAAATGGAAAATTCCCTTGAACAGTTTGTACAGAGAAAAAGTTAATGTCGGGCGAATCAACAATACCACTCATTATGAAAGAACCACTCATCACAGCAGTAGAATCGATTACTAAAGGCTGTTGATTTGCATCTGCAATAATGCGATAAACCATATTGCCATCATTTAAATCAATAGAACCTTGGATAGTAAACTCATTGGTAGGAGTTGAACAACCTAAGAAAATTAGACTTATCGTAAGGAAAAGAATATTTTTCAACAT
>NZAX01000107.1 GCA_002687665.1 Flavobacteriaceae bacterium | reverse complement strand
TCAGCTGCTTCAATCTTTCCAGACAAAACATCTCCATTTATAAAACGATTTTGTTGGCTTTTATCATAACCTGTAATGTCTGTTAATGAGCTAATTTGTGCACCGATTTTGGTCTTAATATATTGTGGATGGAGAACAGATTCCCCAGCTATAGCGACTGTCCTTTGGGCACTGAATTGTCCGTTTTCGAAAAGCCTTGCGATGTTTACAACATCTTCGGGGCGAACTTCCCATACATTATCACCCATGTTGATGGGAGAATGTTTATGGATTTGAACACTTACATTTCCCGCAGGGTGTGGTCCATTAATCCGCAGTAATTCTACGCCCTTTATATTTTCAAAAAATCCTAAAAAAGTAGAATCTACAGAAAGTAGCACAGGTTTTTCCAACATGGTATTAAGGATGTCAATTCCCTTTTGAAAATCTTCCTTATTATTTTTAAGTAAAAACTGAAAGTCAACATCTAAGGGTGCTGATGCATAGGTAGAAATATAAATCGCTTTAGGAGTGATATCCGGATTGGCTATAATACCATAAGGCCTCTGTTTGATAAACGGCCAAGCACCGCTTTTTAAAAGAATTTCGTTAATGTTTTTGCGTGTTAAAGATTTGGAGGGTATTTTGTGGATTATTACATCTCCCTCTTGCTCTTCAATGACAATTTTTAAAATTTTCCTTTTGGCCCCCCTGATCACTTCTTTTACATTTCCCGAAACTGGAGAGGTAAATAAGATTCGTGGATCTTTTTTAGAATGAAAAACTGGCGCTCCTTTAGGAATTTTATCTCCTTCCTTAACAATTAGGCGTGGAATAATTCCAAAGAAATTGTCAGGTTTTAGAGCAAATGTTTCGGAAGTAGAGGCATCTGACAAGATTTTTTCAGACTCACCTTTCAATTGAATGTTTGCACCTTTTCGGATGCGAATGTCTACAGACATATTGTGAAAGTTTCTAAAATCCCTCAAATTTACTAATAAAGCCTCACCCCTTAAAATGAATAAATGGCAAAAATATGTAATTTATAACTGTTCTAAATAGTCGTTTAACTTTTTGTCAAAGCTTACTGACATTGACCCGCCAAATACATTTAAATTCCTAATTTTATGATATGTTTAAAAATTACTTACTTAAACGTTTTGCATTTATCTTCTGTTTCATACAGACAGTTTTGGCACAAAATTCTCAAGAAAAATTGTTTTTTCAATCGATTAAATCGATTGTTTTTAAAAATCAAACTTCCGAAATTCAATTTCCCGTCCAAAAACTTGGAGAACCTTTTGAATTGCATTTCGATGATCTTAATGCAGATGAACGTAATTACTACTACAAAATCAAATACTTTAATCACGACTGGACGCCTTCAAACTTGTTTCAAAATGAATATCTAAAAGGTTTTGACAATTTGAGAATTGAAAATTATCAAACATCCTTCAATACTCTTCAACCTTACACTCACTACCAGCTTGATTTGCCTAATGATCAGACGGAATTTTTAATCTCGGGAAATTATCTATTGGAAATTTACAATGAGTCAGATAAAATGGTTTTTTCAAGAAGGTTTATGATTTATGAAGAGGGGGCTAAAGTAAATGCTAAGGTTTTCAGAACCCGTGACCTTCAATATTACAATACACACCAAAATATTCAATTCTCTGTTATCCCCCCAAAGGGAGAATTTTTTCGTGATCCTCAAAATCAATTGCACGTCACAATCCTCCAAAACGAACAATGGAATTCGGCGATTAATTCGCTAAAGCCACAATACAATGATGGTAATCGTTTGGAATACCGTTATGACGCTGAAAGTAGCTTTTACGGCGGTAATGAATATCTTTTTTTTGATACAAAGAACATTCAAATTACTAGTGCAAATGTCAGTATGGTAAAGTTGAATCGTTTGTATGAGTCTTACCTGACGACAAATTACTTACGCAGGGGATACCCCTACAGTTTTACCCAGGATCTTAATGGAGATTTCATTATTAGGACTTTACAAGGATCAGAAAATGGGAATATTGAAGCAGACTACAGTTGGGTTTATTTCAGTTTGTCTACCCCAGTAGAATTTAAAGATCAAGAAGTTTATATCTATGGAAAATTCAACAATTATGAATTGAATGAAACTAATAAAATGTATTATAATCCCGCTTTGGAAATTTATGAGGGGATAATGCTTCTAAAACAGGGTATTTACAATTACAAATTTATAGCCAAGACACCCAAGTCTAACCTTTATAATGAAATTAGTGGTTCTCATGCTCTAACTGAAAATAGATATTTGATTTTTGTATACTATAGATATTTTGGAAATCTTTATGATTCTTTGATTGCAGTTGGTAAAACTTCGTCTTTTGAAATTTTTGATTAACAAATTTTTATCCAACTTTTTACAGTTGACAATTATAGAGATTTAATTAAATTAGGTTATGAATATTTTAGAATCTAAGAAATGATTCAACAGATAACAAGAGGAATAAAGATCACAGTGGATTCAGACTATAATGGAAGTTTCCTAAAAGACAATGTTCTTCACTTTGCCTTTGCTTACCGAATTGAAATAGAAAATCAAACTAAGAGTTCTGTTCAATTATTGACCCGTCATTGGAAAATCATAGAACCTATGAATAAAAACCAATACGTCAATGGCAATGGGGTTAAAGGTAAAAAACCTGTTATAAACCCTGGTGAGGTTCACAAATACAAATCTGGTTGTTTGCTTTCCTCAGCATTAGGAGCCATGAAAGGGACCTACATAATGATTGATCTTTCTTCTACAAAAAAATTTAACGTAGAAATACCCCTATTTAGGCTAACTACCCTGTTTGTTCTCAACTAGTTCTGAGGAAAATAAACTAGTTTTTTTGTTTTAAAAAACACTTCCCTAAAATAATCTCCTAAATATACTACCCTCGCCAATTTAAAAGCTGAAAGCTCCTCCTGCAGATTCCCACCCTTTAGGCACAAAAATCCATTTCTTATTGAGTGATTCTGTTTATTACTAATATTTTTAGCCGACCAATTGACAATTGTTTCAAGTGGAGCTACGGCTCTAGAAACGACAAAATCAACCTCCAATTTTAGATTTTCTGCCCGATCATAGTAGGTGCTAATATTATCTAATCCAAGTTTACTCTTTACATCATTGATAACATTAATTTTCTTTCCAATACTGTCTACCAAATGGAATTGTGCTTTGGGGAACATTATGGCCAATGGTACTCCAGGAAAACCACCTCCAGTGCCAATGTCAAGTATATTACTTCCAACTTTGAATTGAATAAATTTTGCTATGGATAGTGAATGAAGAACGTGATGTAAATAAAAATAATCAATGTTTTTTCTGGAAATTACATTGATACGGATATTCCATTCCTTGTAGATTCTAAACATTAATTCCAACTGTTGTTTTTGTTTAGAATCAAAATCGGGAAAGTAGTTGTAAATAAAATTCAATTCATTTTTTGTTAAAAATAAAGAGAATGCTTTAAAATTCAATAATTTTACCTAGCCAACAACAATTAACTTATGACCAGAAAATTGATTCCAAGTTTTTCTCGAAAAGAATCCAAAGAGTTTTTTCAAACTCTAAACAAAAGAGTAAATCAATATTTTAAAGACAACAAATTGGAAAAGACTGGCAACTGGAAACTTTACCTAAAGTCAATAATTATGTTTACCATATTGATAGCTCCATTTGTAATCGTTGTGTCCACAAACCTCAACGATTGGTTTAAACTTTTTCTGGCGATTTTAATTGGTGTTGGTATGGCTGGAGTGGGCATGAATGTCATGCATGACGGAAACCACGGTTCCTTTTCCAAATACCCTTGGGTTAATAAATTAATGGGTGGCAGCATCTACATTCTTGCTGGTAATGTATTTAACTGGAAAATACAACATAATCTATTGCACCATAACTACACCAATATCAAAGACCATGACGAAGATCTTGAAGCAGGGGTAGTATTGCGTTTTTCGAAACATGCAAAGTGGAGACCTCACCACAGGTTTCAACATTTTTACTCTATTTTCCTTTACGGTTTATTGACTCTCAAATGGGCTATTGTTTCTGATTTTATCAGACTTAGCCGTTACCAAAAAAATAATTTATCATACTTAAATAGTAAAAGTCATTCTAAACAATGGGTGGGTCTATTTATATCAAAAATCATTTATTTCTCAATTTGGATCTTTTTGCCCATCTTTGTTTTCAACATTATTTGGTGGAAGTTGTTGATTGGATTTTTTGTTATGCATTACACCGCAAGTTTAATTTTAAGTTTAGTTTTCCAGTTGGCTCATGTAATTGATGAGGCAGACATGCCTTTACCGGATTTTAAAACTGGTAATATGAAAAATTCATGGGTAGTTCACCAACTCAAAACCACTGTCAATTTTTCTACCAATAATAGAGTTATTAATTGGTTTACCGGGGGGTTAAATCATCAGATTGAACATCACATTTTTCCTCACATTTCTCATATTCACTACAGTAAAATATCAGGAATTGTCAAAAAAACAGCACGCGAATTCAATCTACCATATAACGAGTACAGAAATACGCGTAGCGCTATTCTTTCTCATTTTAAATTTTTAAAACAAATGGGCATGCAGCCTGTTTATGCTAAATCATAAGTCAATTTTTTAATGTTATCAAATCGAATCAAGAGCCTGCCAGCCTCCGCTACACTGGCTATGGCAGCAAAAGCAAGAGAATTAAAGGTTCAAGGTATTGACATCATCGGTCTTAGTTTAGGAGAACCTGATTTCAACACTCCTGAATTCATCAAAGACGCTGCAATTCAGGCAGTAAAAGACAATTATAATTCCTATTCACCAGTAGATGGTTATGCTGATTTAAAGTCTGCAATATGTGAAAAATTTAAGCGAGACAATGGATTAGAATATCAAGCCTCACAGATCGTTGTCTCGACTGGCGCCAAACAATCTATTGCCAATGTTTGTATGGTCTTGCTCGATCCGGGTGATGAGGTATTATTGCCTGCTCCCTATTGGGTAAGCTACTCTGCCATTGCAACTTTGGCTGAAGCAAAACCCATCATCATTCCATCATCTGTAGATCATGATTTTAAAATTACACCTGAACAACTCGAAGCGGCCATCACCCCCAAAACCAAACTAGTGATGTTTAATTCACCCAATAATCCAAGTGGAACCATTTACACTGAAGAAGAGTATCGTGAATTAGGAGCTGTTTTACAAAAATATCCCAACATTTATATTTTGTCGGATGAAATCTACGAACACATCAATTATGGCACTCCCCACTTTAGTATTGCGGCCATTCCCGAATTGTATGAGCGTACCATTACCGTAAACGGAGTAGCCAAGGCATTTGCCATGACCGGATGGCGAATTGGTTACATCGGTGCTTCGGAATGGATCGCAAAGGGTTGTAATAAAATACAGGGACAAATGACCTCAGGATCCAATTGTATTGCTCAAAGAGCAACCATTGCTGCGGTATCAGCCCCTACCAGTAAAATACAATACATGGTAGATGAATTCAACAAAAGAAGGGGGCTTATCTTAAATTTGCTTTCTAAAATTCCTGGATTCAAACTCAACGAACCTCAGGGAGCATTCTATGTTTTCCCTGACATTTCCTACTATTTTGGAAAAACCATCAAGGGAAAGACCATCCAAAATGCAAATGATTTTGCTTTATTATTATTGGAAGAGGCTCATGTAGCTACCGTTACTGGTGAGGCTTTTGGTAATTCTGATTGCATTCGTATTTCTTATGCTGCCTCCGAAGACGAAATCAAGACGGCTGTAGAAAGAATCAAAAACGCTTTAATCTAAAATTAAAAAAGCCTCCATCAAGAGGCTTTTTAACTTATCCGTTGATCACCTTTTCTTGGTGATTGATCGACTCCTGGTGAATCGCTTTAAATATACGGGTGATGAATTCCTCGCTTAAGCCCCTTTCACCTCCCCGAGCTTTCATAGTCTGCAAAATTTCATTCCAACGTTTATTCTGTAAAACAGCAACGTTATTGCCTTTTTTAAGTGTACCGATAGACTCAGCAACTTTCATTCGTTTACCTAGAGCGTCCAAAATTATCTGATCACTTACATCAATTTGTTCTCTCAGAGTCTCCAATTCTATTTGATAGCTTTTTTCATCCGTAGTCACTTTTCGAATTTTTAGATCATTCATGATCTCAACCAAACGTCTAGGAGTTACCTGCTGTTTGGCATCACTCCAAGCATTGTCAGGATCCCAGTGGGTTTCAATCATAAGACCATCAAAATTGAGATCCAAAGCTCTTTGACTGAGATTAAAAATCAAATCCCTACGTCCTGCAATATGAGAGGGATCACAGATCAATGGTATATCGGGAAATTTATTTTGGAACTCAACTGCAATTTGCCACTCAGGGTTATTGCGGTATTTTGATTTGTCGTAGGTAGAGAAACCTCTGTGAATGACACCCAATTTTTTGATGTTGGCAGAGTGGAGTCTTTCCAGACCACCCATCCAAAGAGCCAAATCGGGATTGACTGGATTTTTGACCAAAACGATTTTATCCGTTCCATTTAATGCATCGGCAATTTCCTGAATTATGAATGGACTTACTGTTGACCGAGCCCCAATCCATAAAATGTCAACATCTGCCTCCAATGCCAATTTCACGTGATCTTTATTGGCTACCTCTGTTGAGATCAACAATCCTGTTTGATCCTTTACTTTTTTGAGCCAGTCTAAACCAATAGCACCAACACCCTCAAACATACCGGGTCGGGTTCTGGGTTTCCATATTCCTGCCCGAAAAACAGTCACATCAGTGTCTTTTAATTCATGTGCAATTTTCAGAACTTGCTCCTCTGTTTCTGCGCTACAAGGACCGGCAATGACTAGTGGATGATCCAATCCAAAATCTTCCAGCCAGGCACTCATTTCTTTACTATTTTCCATTTTTATTTGTTTTTGTAGTATTGGTAATGCCCTCTAAAATCAGACGAATTTTGTTGATCTCGAGAATTTGCTCGTGTAATTCGTCAAATTTATCAGCATCCAAAAGTTGTTTAAACTGATTTAAATTATTGATGTATTGTGATAGTGTTTTACTAATATTTTCTTTGTTCTGTTTAAAAATAGGAACCCACATATTAGGGGAACTTTTTGCCAAACGGACGGTAGAGGAAAACCCACTCCCAGCCATGTCAAAAATAGCGGACTGATCTTTTTCTTTTTCCATTACGGTTTTACCCAACATATAGGAGGTAATATGGGACAAATGAGACACATAAGTAATGTGTTGGTCATGTTCTACGGGGTCCATTTCTCTTAGTTTCATCCCTATTTTTTTGAACCAATCTTGAGCCCACTCCAAAAGGTCGGGGCGGGTTTTGTGAATCTCACAAAGGATTTGAATTTTGTCTTTAAATAGATCGGACAGTGCTGCAGCAGGTCCAGAATATTCAGTACCTGCAATAGGGTGGGTGGCCAAAAACTGTCCACGCTTGGAATGCAATGCCACTTGTTGGCAAATTGCCGATTTGGTAGATCCAAAATCCATTATTAATGCGTTATCATTGACCTCGTCCAACAAATCAACCAATCGATCCATGGCACCATCTACCGGTATGGCCAGCAGTATGATATCCATTTGCTTTATCATGGAGTCATCTAATCTGAAATCAATTAATCCCAAGTCCAAAGACTTTTGCAAGTTGGTTTCACTCCTGTTGCTTCCGTATATTTCCACATCGGGAATGTGTTCCCTGGCCGAAAGTGCAAGTGAACCACCAATTAATCCAACACCAATAACTCCTATTTTCATTTTTTACTAATTCTTTTTATGGCTTTGCTGATTTGTTCTGCCTCCACACAAAGGGAAAAGCGGATATATCCTTCACCTTGGCTCCCAAATATACTTCCAGGCGCAATAAAAACATGATGTTTTTGTAAAATTTCCTCTGTGTATTGTACTGAAGACATCGAGGTATTTCTCATTTTGGCCCAAACAAATAGTCCACTGCTATTAATATCGAAATCTGTCTTCAGCAGAGTGGCAAGTTTAAAGATCAGCTTTCTTCTTTCATTATAGATATTATTGAGTTTTTTGAACCAGCTATCTTGCACTTGAAGAGCAGCTATAGCACCTCGCTGAATTCCATAAAACATACCAGAATCCATATTGCTTTTAACCTTCAATACAGCATTGATATTTTTTTGATTCCCCAAAACCATGCCCACACGCCAACCGGCCATATTGAACGACTTACTCAATGAGTTCAATTCCATGGCCACATCCCTAGCGCCAGGGACAGACATGATACTTTGAGGATGATCAGTCAAAACAAAACTGTATGGGTTATCATTGACCAATAAGATGTCTTTTTCCTTTGCCCAGACAATTAATTTTTCAAAAGTATCTTTCTGTGCATTAGCCCCTGTGGGCATGTGAGGATAATTGACCCACATCAATTTGACATCAGACAAATCCATTCGATCCAAAGCATCAAAATTGGGTTGCCATTGATTTTGAGCATTTAAATCATAAAAGACTGGTTCTGCCTCCACCAGTCTTGTAACGGACTGATAGGTAGGATAGCCAGGATTAGGAATCAATACCTTATCTCCTGGATTTAAAAAAGCCATTGAAATATGCATTATTCCCTCCTTTGATCCCATAAGAGGAAGGATTTCACTTATAGGGTTGGCATTGTATTGATAGTGTTTTTGGTAAAAGTCGGCAATGGCCTGACGCAACTCTGGAACTCCCTGATAACTTTGATACTGATGTACTTTAGGGTGATCAAAACTCTCCTTAAGTGCAGCTACAACTTTTGGATGAGGG
>NZAX01000119.1 GCA_002687665.1 Flavobacteriaceae bacterium | reverse complement strand
TGATAGGTATCCGAATATTCCCAGTGAAGTTATCAACATAAGAACAAAGACCATTAAGGTCATAATCCATTTTTGATAATTGAGTCTATCCCAAAAGAGGTGGAGATAAGCTGCAGTAATGATTTTACCAAACTCTAATGCACCTGCCATGATTACAATACCCATAAATGCACCTGCAAATATAGTTGCAAGTCCGAGTACTGAGAAATACGCAGCTATTCCTGCGATTCCAACACTGGTTACCAGTGCTAACCAATTCAAATATTTCATATTGTAAAAACTAAAGTTTTCGCTTTAGTACCTTGAATGCATCGTCTGGCATTCTCTTCTTCTTTTTCTTTTTCATTGTTGGTGGCATACTTATCGCACCACCAGTTGCGTTCATTGGTGCATCTTCTTTTAACTTACCAAAGTCCATAAACTCCATAAGTTCTTTTCCAAGTTTTACACCCGCTTCATAATCAGACGGATAGTGTAATCCTGCAATCACTCTTCCGAATCCACTAATCTTTGCACCATTCATAAGTCCTGCACGGTGTTGTGGATATAATTTACTGTAGTATTCTGCAACTACAAATGGTTGTGTTGTATGTCCACTTGGGTATGACGGTGTCTTTGCAGTATCAGTAATAAATCTACTGAAGTCTATATCAAGTTTATCTGCAACCTGATATGGTCTTGCACGATTGAAATGATTTTTATGGTGTTTAATGATTGGACTACATTGTTTTTCAATATACTCTATTGTATCTGAATCATAATCCAAATCTTCTTTATCCATATATTCTTTGATATAGTATGATGCATCTTCGTCACAATTTTCATACTGTTCTTTTTGTTCGTCTGTTGCGTTTAGATAATAATCTTTTACTTCTCTAATTTCTTTACCAACAGCTTCTTCCCCTTTAGGATATGCACCCAACATTATGGTTTCCCAACCGTCTTTCCAAATTTCTAATTTTTCATATTTGGGTCTTTTAAGTTCGTCTTGTGGTTTGAAAACCATATAGTCTATGTTTTCAAATAGAACGGATAAATGTTTTCTAGTATAACTCATCGCCTGTTACCAAAACCCTATCGTTGTTTATAAATCCTACATACGCTGTTATTCCGAATACCATACTATGTTCTGCAACTATTTTTACTTCTGATTTGGGAAGATAGGTTGTGTCATTTTGTTCTAGAAGTTGTCTTTTTAGTCTGTAGGTATGTCCGACTTGAAGAGTAGGAACCATGTTAGCTTCAGTAAGCATATCAGGTTCTAAAATATTGTTTTCTTTTATGTGTCTATAGAACTTTTCACATAACTCGTCCATTTGGTCTTCGTCTAACTTTGTCTCTTCTTTTAATAACAATAGTGCGATAGCGTAAGATGCGAATGCAGTCTTACCAAACGGAACTTTATTTACGATTCTTTTTAGGTTGAAAACTAATCTATGAAGTAAAGTATATGATTTCTTTTCTTTACTGGATTCGATTTTTTTGTCTTTAACTCTAGACCCTTTTTTATCGATAATACCCAGTTTATATGCATCATACTTTTCCCAAGGTGTTGTTAACATCTTTAGAATACGAAAAACTATTAATGTGTCTACTACTCTCATATATCTATTTATACCATTTGTAAGGTGGAGCTCCGAGTCCGACTTGAACGGACGACCTGCTGATTACAAATCAGCTGCTCTACCAACTGAGCTATCGGAGCTTATAATTCCCTGAGTTTTTGTGCGAGTTCATCATTAACAGGTATTTCTGTATTCCATGACTCGTCAACATAACCCAAATATAACAACATTGTTTTTATGGAAGACCAGTAAGATGGTTCTTGTATTTTGAAGTCCAACATTCGCATAGATGCTTCGTAACCGAATACATTGAATATTGTGATTAGGTGATTTAACATGAGGCGTTCTCTTAATTCACCTGCCTCATGATAACGGTGACATAAACGTTTAAGGTATCTGAACCTTCGTAAATCTTCTTGAAATTCTTCTAAATCTGCACACTGAGGATTATCGTAATTCTGAAGTGCGAATGCACTGAAATTTTTTACAGTGAGTTTGTCGAATAGACCCATACGTTTTCCATAATATAATAAATTGTAAAAGTATTTAGGGTTACTTCCCTAATGCTTTGTGTTTTTTCAGTAATTTCTTTAATTCAGCGTCCATCGCTTTGAAGTGTTTTCCACGTTTCTCATATTCTTTTCTTTGAGAAGAACCGTCTTTACCCATAGGAACATACATGGCATCCCATGCTCTGTCCCATGAAGCTTTTGTATCTGCGATTTGTTTTTTGGTTTTGTCGTCTAATGTTTTGAAAACTTCCAAGTCAACTATCCCTTCGGATATTGCACGGTGTTCCCACATTGCACGAATACTAAGTTCTAAATTCATTAGATACTTCCGTAAACTTTAAATGAACCTGTTTCTAACTTTTCTACTTTAAGTTTGAGAATAACTGCTTCTACTTTCTCATCGAACTCATCGTGAGGTGTGTCTACAGTCTTACCAAACTGGTCACCATATCTTTTCATAGCGACTTCATAATCACCAGTTTCAGTAATCTCAGGGTGTGTTTCAAGTGCGAAACCAAGTTGTCCTAGTTTTGCATCAATCTGACCGACAGCTGCACTAGGATTTAGATATTCACTTATTGCAGTGTGACCAAGGATGGCATTAATCCTTGATTTTACTTCAGGGTCATTTATGTCATGAGGAACGTGTTGACTTTCTAACCCACCTACTTGTTTACTTTCTGCTACGAATTCTGCGAATTTTTTCATATTATTATCCTATTATTCCAACACCAACTCCAAGTACTTCTGCATGAGCAGCGAATACTTCGTCTGTTGGGTCTTTAGAAATTATTTCTGTCGCACCAGCACCTAGTGTAAATGTTCCGATTAATGATGCACCTGATGTTTCTACAGATACTAATCGTGCAGTTGACCCACTATTGTGAACTCTTACTGCAGTTGAACTACTGAAGTTTGAACCATTAGTCGAACTTGTTCCACAAGCCGCTTCTGAACCTAGTACTAATAATTTCATGTTAACCTACCTTATGCAGTTACTGTAATTGTTCCAGCAGCTGTACCGATAGAACTTGCACTAGTAATTGTTGCGTTACCACCACCTGCAGTGTCAACTATTGTAGAACCACCTGCGTGTGCTAATGGATTTGCACCGAAACTTAATACATCATCTGCGTTAGTAGCAGCGTTTGCAGCTCCTATTGCAAGACTGAATGTAAGTTCGTTAGTTGTAGAACCACTTGCGTATGCGAGAACGTGTGGGCCTCTTCCTGAACCTGAACCTTGGTTTCCGTTAGTTACTGATAATGTAGGTGTTCCACTTACAGTTACATTCTCGTTAAATCTTACGATAGCGGATAATGTTCCACCTTCTGATTTATCAAATGCAGTAGTTACCCATTCAATATCTGTAATATCTGCTTGTCCAATACCAGTTGCAAGGTTAGCACCTGTCGCAACAAGAATCTCTTCTAAGTTTCTTGAACCAACTGCTTTCTTTAGAACCCAACCTTCTGGCTTAGCGATACAATTTTTCTTGTCAGCGTCTGAAAGATACTTAGGTTTACTTTCGTCAGCGTCTGATACTCCCCATAATGCCATTTTTTATTTCCTCTCTTTTTATCTATTGGCAAATTTTAATATGCCATTGAAATTAGTCTTAAAAGACTTAATGTCTTTCTGTAATAATATAAGGTATTTAGACCGTTCAGGTGTTTTAAGTCTCATTAAAACGTCATGAACTTTCTCTGCATCCTTCCATTTGACCTTCATGGTCTTCATGTCATCTGTTCTAATGTTTTGGTCACGTCTAGTGTCAATCAACTTTTTAAGTTGCATTAAAACATTTGCATCAGGACGTAGTTGCATTCCTTGTGCTTTTGAATCCATCGCCCAAATTGCTCTTTGAATGACTTCATCTTCACCAGCTTCTGCATACTTACCTTTTGCCATGGTGGATATTTTATCCAACATAGTTCTCAATTCTTTTTCGTTTTTTGCTTTCGCAACGGCACGTGCCACCTTTTGGTTACCACCATCGGACATCATTCCGAAGTCTGCAACCTTTTCTAGGACTTTGGAGACCTTCTTCGCCTCACCTTTCATATATCCTAGTTTTTTAATCTTTTCTTTAAAGATTCTATATCTTGCGTCTATCTTGTCCATTATGTTGCATTGTACATATCTTGACCATTTGAATACTTCATCATTTCTTTTTTCAAATTGTCATATATTTCGTTTCTCATGTTCATAAGGTCTTTAGTCATAGAACCGTATTCCATGTGCAACTTACTAATTAATTCTAGTTTTTTTCCTGCCTTCCTATCACCTACTGCTTTTGCAATATGCATAAGTGATAATGTGTGTTCGTTTCTATCAGTAAGTTTTGCAACTATATCAATATCTTTCTGTTTGAACTCTTTCTTTTCTTCAAGAGATTCTTCCCACATTGCACGAATAGTATCAAACTCATTCATGATTTATTCCTTAGACTCTACTACTTTTGTGTCTTCTTCAGGGTCTTCAGGAACAGGTGTAGGTGTAGGAGCTTCTTCTTCCTCATCTACATTCTCTTTTTGCATCTTTTTCTTCTTATCATAAGACGCCATATACACACCTTCATCTTTAGCTTTGTAGTTTTTGTCAATGTAATTAAAGAATTCTTTTTTCTTTTCACCACTTAACTCATCAGGTGAAGTAACACCGAATTTTTTAAGAGTTGCATCAAAGAACTTTTTGTACTCTGCTGAACCTTCGATAACTTTTTTAGACGCTTCTAATAGGTCGTCTGATAAACCTAACTGGTATCCTGTAAAACTCATTGTTGTAACTCTCCTGTTTCGAAATAATCGAATAATTTTTGTTTATTATCTTCTGATAAATCCATTGACTTTGCGAGTCTACCTAACATATTTTTCTCTGTTAGTTTTTCTATAGAGTGTCCGTCTTCCTCGACAACCTCTTCTTCAACTACTTCTTCTGCAGGTTCTTCAAATCCACTAAGAAGTTCATCAATCTCTTCATTGATTACATCGTCTTCAGTTTTTTCAACTACAGGTTCTTTTGCCTCTTTAAGACCTTCTCGAACCCTTAGTAGGGCCTCTTGCCAGTTTTCTGTTTTTTGACTCATATCTTTATTTATGTTAATTGGATTCTAACCACCAACTCTGATTCACCTTTTTCTAGGTTTCCCTTCATTAGATAACCATATCCTTGTTTTAATTCAATTGGCATATAACCTAATTCTCTCATATGCCACCCATTACCACTTAAAATGTGCATGGTACTCTTCATACCCTTCACAATTTCTAAAGGAACTGAATCTGTAAATGTCCTAACTAGATATTTAATCCCAGTTCCATGCTGTTCGTAAACAACATCTTTAGTCATTTGACCTTTCCTATATTTATTAGTCGTCTTTAAACTTAATTACAGGAGTGTTAACTCTGTATTGTTCTCCATAATTTATATAGTTCAGTGCTTTTTGAACATCTTTGTTCTTTGACATTCCTCTTTTAAGTTTTTCAATCTTCTTAATCGCATAGTTCATTGCACCACCATGGTCTAGTGCGATTTCAACTGCTTTTCTAACAGTTTTATCTCTTACAGGATTTCTTCTGAAGTAAACAGAAATCTCTTGTCCAGTAAGTTTCATACCGTCCATCTTACCTTCTGCAACTTCTTCTTTGAAAGAATCCACAAATGATTTCATATCTTTCTTATATGCATCTTTCATTTGTTTGTAATTTCTAGTGTTAACTACTGCGTGGAAATTTTTAAGAACATTCTTATTTTTTGCAGATGCAGCCCATACGTTAGGGAAGTCTCTACGGATAATTGAATCACCCAATTTACCTTCTTCAAGTGTTACTTGAACCACATCACTTTGTTCTATTACGTCTTTAACTACTCTTGATTTGTTTCTTAATTTAGGATTATTTTTCTCATACCAGTCTCTTGGTGATTGAGTAATCTTTCCTCTTCTATCAAACTGTAAATCACCACCAGTCCAATCTGTTAATGCTTTCATTAAAAGTATATTCAAATCAGTTCCAGGCCTAATTTTATTAAATTTCTTTGCACGGTCTAGAGACTTTTGAGAAACTTTTTCTTTTTTGTCGTAAGGGTCAATGTCTCCGCCTGGTAATGTGTGATAATATGAATCTAACATATCTGAGAATGAATCGTCACCAAAGAATCTGTCTGAATCTATGTGGAACTTATGAACTTCTCTAGCAGTTTTTGCTTTGTGTGGTTTTGATAAGAACTTTTGAAGGTCTAACATCTTATCATATGAATCAGGTATTTGCCATGTTCCTTCTTGTAAAGATACTTCTTCATTCAAATGATTAGCTGCATATTGAATTTGAGTTAATACTCCGTCTCTACCTGATACAGTAACATGATTTCTCATACCAAATTCGTCTATTGCTTTTAACATTGCAGTTAGACCTTTCTCAACATTAAGTTTACCTTTTTCGTTGGAAATTGAAATTTCGTGAGATTGTGCAAGAACATTTCTACTGCCAAATTCTTTCGCAGCTTTCTTCATCTCAACAAATAATTCTTTTACTTCTGACGGTGCAAGTCCACCACCTCTAATTAATCCTGCAGGTTGACCACCATTATCGAATGAAGAGTTTACCATTTCTCTCCACTTCTCTTTATCTTTTTCTGAACCTTTTATTGCCGAATATTTAATATAATTATGTGCTTTAATTATTATTTCTTTAATTTGTGGATCATACCTATAGAACTCTAATTTTTCTAAAATTAAATTATTTAAGTCAATATATATAAACATGGTATGAATAGGTAATACGCTAAAACGTAGA
>NZAX01000106.1 GCA_002687665.1 Flavobacteriaceae bacterium | reverse complement strand
TCTTTTTATTTTCCCAGTACCGGTCAGTTTGAACCGCTTTTTGGCACTGGATTTCGTCTTCATTTTAGGCATTATGTTGAATGTTAATTTTTATTTTTTCTTAGGTGTAATGAACATGGTCATTCTCTTCCCTTCTAATTGAGGCATTTGCTCTACTTTTCCGAACTCCTCCAGGTCTTGGGCCAATCTCAAAAGTAAGATTTGACCTTGTTCCTTAAACACTATAGACCGACCCTTAAAAAACACAAAAGCTTTGAGTTTAGCACCATCCTTTAAAAATTTCTCAGCGTGCTTTTTCTTGAACTCATAGTCGTGTTCGTCAGTTTGTGGTCCAAATCTTATTTCTTTGATAACCACTTTAGTAGCCTTAGACTTGAGTGCCTTTTCGCGTTTTTTTTGCTCATACAAAAACTTTTTATAATCCAAAATTTTGCAAACGGGTGGGGATGCTTTTGGAGAAATTTCTACAAGGTCTAACTCTAGTTCTTCGGCCAGGGCAATAGCTTTAGGAAGTCTGTAAACACCTACCTCAACATTGTCACCAACAAGTCTGATTTCGTTGGCAGTAATTTTTTCGTTGATTTTGTGAGGATTTTCTTTAATAATCCTCGCAGGTTTATTCGATCTTCTCCTTCGTATTGCTATGACTTAAATAATTTTAATTAATTTTCAAATTTAGAAATACTTTTGTATATATCTTTCTCTATGAGTTCGACAAATGCTTCCGTGCTCATCGCTCCCATATCACCTTCTCGATGTTTTCTGACAGAGACATTACCTGTCTGTGCTTCTTTTTCTCCTAATATCAACATAAATGGGACTTTACTCAATTCGGCTTCTCGTATCTTTTTCCCAATAGTTTCATTTCTATTGTCGAGGGAGGCGCGAATTTCGTTATTTTCAAGGAAATTTAAAACTTTTTGAGCGTATTTTTCGTGTTTTTCACTCACAATCAATAAGTTCACTTGAATTGGGGATAGCCAAAGGGGGAACTTACCCGCTGTGTGTTCTAACAAAATAGCAACAAAGCGTTCCAAACTTCCAAAAGGCGCACGGTGGATCATGATTGGTCGATGTTGCTCGTTATCAGCTCCTTTATAGGTAAGTTCAAACCTTTCCGGAAGATTATAGTCAACCTGTATGGTTCCCAATTGCCATCGTCTTCCTAAAGCGTCTTTGACCATAAAATCAAGTTTAGGACCATAAAATGCTGCTTCTCCCTCTTCGATTATAAAGTCCAAATTCTTTTTCTGAGCGGCTTCAATGATTGCCTTTTCAGCTTTCTCCCAATTTTTTGGGTCTCCGATGTATTTCTCCGGTTTTTTCAAGTCTCTTATGGAGACTTGTGCTTGAAATTTATCAAAGCCCAAAGATCCGAAAACATATAAAACAAGATCAATTACATTTTTGAATTCTTGATCCAACTGGTCGGGTGTACAAAATATATGAGCATCGTCTTGGGTAAAGCCCCTCACTCTGGTAAGCCCGTGTAATTCTCCACTTTGTTCATAACGGTAAACAGTTCCAAACTCTGCATATCGTTTGGGTAATTCTTTATAGCTCCAGGGACGGGCGTTATATATTTCGCAATGGTGGGGACAGTTCATGGGTTTGAGTAAAAAGGTTTCACCTTCTGCAGGAGTCTCAATAGGTTGAAAACTGTCTTCACCATATTTCTCATAGTGTCCGGAGGTCATGTAAAGTTCTTTGTTTCCAATGTGGGGGGAAATTACCTGTTCATATCCTGCTTTCTTTTGAGCATCTTTTAGAAAATCTTCTAGCCGTTCTCTTAGGGCAGCACCTTTGGGCAACCATAGGGGTAAGCCCTGTCCCACTTTTTGCGAAAAAGTGAACAATTCCAGTTCTTTTCCCAGCCTTCGGTGGTCCCGCTTTTTGGCTTCTTCCAACAGTTCGAGGTATTCGGTCAATTCTTTTTGTTTGGGAAAAGAAATACCATAGATACGGGTCAGCTGTTTATTATTTTCATCCCCTCTCCAATAGGCTCCTGCGACATTTAAAAGCTTAACAGCTTTTATGAACCCAGTATGAGGAATGTGCCCTCCCCTACATAGGTCAGTAAAATCCGCATGATCACAAAAAGTGATGGTACCATCCTCTAAATTTTCAATCAGTTCAATTTTATATTGATTTTCATTTTTATGATAAAAATCAAGCGCCTCTTTTTTGGAGGCGGATCTCATTTTGAATTCAAATTTTTGTTTTGCAAAATCCAAAAATTTTTTTTCAATATTTATGAGTTCTTTTTCAGTGATGGAATGATCTCCGAAATCTACATCATAATAAAATCCATTTTCGATGGCAGGTCCGATAGTTAGTTTTGCTTTGGGGTAGAGGGAGAGAATGGCTTGTGCCAATACATGTGCTGAAGAATGCCAAAAGGCGTCTTTCCCTTGTTGGTCATTCCAAGTAAACAATTGTATCTGTCCATCTTCAAACAAAGGAGTGGATACCTCAACTGTTTGCTGATTAAACTTTGCTGATAGGACATTACGCGCCAGTCCCTCACTTATGTTTTTGGCAATCTCGAGTACGGTAATTCCACTTTCAAAGCTTCTTACAGATGCATCTGGAAATTTTATTTGAATCATATATTGTAAATCACAGCAAATATAGTTTACTCCCCCGAGTGATACAATTTTTAAAAGGGCTTAGTTTTTTTATTCCCTAATAGACCATCAAGTAATATTTTGATGGCCCAAAAACCGTAAACAATTGCAGTGATACACAATCCTACTCCCAGTGCGAGGACAGGCCAGTAAAAAGGATGCTCTTGATTTTTAAAAGCTTGGTAGACCAAAACGGGAGCAACAAAACAGAGTATGATAAACGTTCCCATTTTGAGAAGCCCTTTTTTTAATTTTTGACTATTCACGGGTAATTTTTTATGGCTGCTCTAATGCTTTTGTAATTATCGAGTAATGCAGCAGCAGATTCTTTATCAATATCCAATTCTTCCATAAGAATTCTAGCCGCCCGATCCACTAGCTTGAGATTGGTCATTTGAATGTCAATCATTTTATTGCCTTTGACCCTTCCTAATTTGATCATACTTGAAGTAGTGATCATATTTAGAATTAATTTTTGGGCTGTTCCAGCTTTCATTCGAGAGCTTCCTGTAACAAATTCGGGCCCTACGATAACTTCGATGGGAAAATCAGCATGTTGTGTAATTGGGCTATTTGGGTTGCAAGTAATGCAACCGGTAGCAATGCCATTTTCCTGACATTTTTGAAGTGCCCCCACAACATAAGGTGTAGTTCCAGAAGCGGCAACCCCAATGACAAAATCGTTTTGATCGGGTTGGTGTTGTTTTATGTCTTTCCATCCCTGTTTGGGGTCGTCTTCAGCATTTTCTATGGATTTGTGTAGCGCGTCTATTCCTCCCGCGATTATGCCCGTCACCATTTCTGGATTTGTTCCAAAGGTAGGCGGACACTCTGAAGCATCTAACACGCCTAGCCTTCCACTTGTTCCTGCACCCATGTAGAACAACCTACCACCGTTTTTCATTCTTGGTACTAAATTATTGATTAGGGATTCGATTTTATCTAGAACATGCCCCACAGCCAATACTGCCACTTTGTCTTCTCGATGGATTCCAGACAAAAGTTCTTTGGTTGATTTTGTCTCCAGTGAATTGTAGTGGGAGTCTTTTTCTGTTATTTTTTCAAACTTCATAAATCGAAACTAATAAGTCAATCTTTAAAAACTAGATTCTCAATTTAAATTATTGGATAATATAGTAAATTATGTATTTATTAAAAACTCCTAAGATCCTTAAGTATTAATCTTATGGTTGATCATAGTATACGGAGTAATTTAAAGAAATTTTAAACCGAATCCATCAATCTCAAGTGAAAAATAAAATCAAGTGTTTAACCCAGTTTAAGATCTAGGTTTTCTTTAATTGCATCAAGAAATTTCTGAGTATTCAAGTAGTGAGTATCATTAAGATTTTCTTTGTGAATTAGCAAGGCCAAATCCTTGGTCATTTTTCCACTTTCAATGGTCTCAATACAAACGGCTTCTAGGGTTTGGCAAAAGTCAATAAGCAGTTGATTATTGTCAAGTTTTCCTCTGTGTGCCAACCCTCTAGTCCATGCAAAAATAGAAGCTATGGGATTTGTTGAGGTTTCTTTTCCCATTTTGTGTTGTCTGTAGTGACGTGTAACGGTTCCATGTGCTGCTTCAGCTTCCATGACTTCCCCGTCAGGGGTGACCAAGGTAGAGGTCATAAGACCCAAAGAGCCAAAACCTTGAGCAACTGTATCAGATTGAACATCTCCATCATAATTTTTACAAGCCCAAACAAATCCACCGCTCCATTTCATGGCTGCAGCAACCATGTCATCTATTAATCGGTGTTCATAGGTAATACCCGCAACTTTAAATTTCTCTTTGAATTCGTTGTCATATACTTCTTGAAAAATGTCTTTAAATCGCCCGTCATAAACTTTCATGATGGTGTTTTTTGTCGATAGGTAAAGTGGCCAACCTTTGTCAAGAGCCCTATTCATGCAAGATCTTGCAAATCCAAAAATGGAGGATTCAATGTTATACATACTCATGGCAACACCGTTTTCTTGAAAGTCATAAACCTCCCAAGTGGTTGCTTCACTTCCATCTTCAGGTGTAAATGTCATGGTGAGCTTTCCCTTTCCAGTTATCATGGCATCTGTGGCTTTGTACTGATCACCAAAAGCGTGTCTTCCAATACAAATAGGTTTGGTCCAACCTTGAACATAACGTGGTACATTTTTCATTATTATGGGTTCTCTGAATACGGTTCCACCCACAATGTTTCTTATGGTTCCGTTAGGAGAGCGGTACATTTTCTTAAGTCCAAACTCTTTCACACGATCTTCATCGGGTGTAATTGTGGCACATTTGATTCCTACTTTGTGTTTTTTGATTGCTTCTGCTGCATTGATGGTAATCTGATCCTCTGTTTTATCTCTTGACTCCATACCGAGGTCATAGTAAAGTAGTTTAATATCTAAGTAGGGAAGAATTAATTGTTCTTTAATAAATTTCCAAATGATTCTGGTCATTTCGTCACCATCGATCTCTACGACCGGGTGTTCGACAACAATTTTTGACATTTAAATTTCAATTAAGGTTGGACAAATATAGTGAAGGATCATCATAGTATTTATAATGTTTATGATTTTGTCGTACAAAAAAACCGCTTTGAAGCGGTTTGATTATTCTATTGCTCTTTGATTCGAGCTTTTTTACCTCTCAATTTTTTGAAGTAATAAATTCTTGAGCGCCTGACTTTTCCTTTTTTGTTGATTTCAATTTTTTTTATGGTGGGCAGATTTAGTGGAAAAATTCTTTCTACTCCAACAGTTCCTGACATTTTACGTATTGTGAATGACTTGGAAAGACCTTGACCTTTAATTTGGATGACCACACCCCTGAAGAACTGAGTTCTTACTTTGTCTCCTTCACGAATTTCATAATAGACTGTGATTGTATCCCCAGCAGAAAATTCTGGGAATTCTTTTTTCGGAATGAATTCTTTTTGAACAAAATTTACAAGTGCCTCCATTAAATTTAAATTGATTGACTCGAACTTGACGTTCGATTTGTAATTAATGTGTGCAAATTTAAGACTATTTTTGATTTAAACAACTTACATCCGTTGATTAACTATTATAAAAAATCAACGGGGATCTTCCATTAAGTCGGGTCTTGATTTTTTTGTTTTTTTTAAGGCTTGTGATTCTCTCCATTTTTCTACCTCGGGGGTATTTCCTGAAGTTAGTATTTTAGGAACTTCCCAACCTTTGTAGTTGGCCGGTCGAGTATAGATAGGTGGAGCCAGTAGTCCGTCTTGATAGCTGTCTGTAAGTGCAGAGGACTCGTCCCCCAAAACGCCAGGAATTAGTCTGATGATGCTATCACATAATACCGCTGCTGCCAATTCTCCTCCTGAAAGTACAAAATCACCAATCGAAATTTCTCGTGTGATCAAGTGATCCCTTACACGTTGGTCAACACCTTTATAATGTCCACAAAGGATAATTATGTTTTTTTTGGTGGACAGATTATTGGATATACTTTGATTGAGTTGCTCACCATCAGGGGTAAGGTAAATGACTTCCTCATAAGTCCTCTCTTTTTTAAGGTGCCTGATACAAAGGTCTATTGGTTCAATTTTCATAACCATTCCTGCTCCACCACCAAAAGGATAATCGTCAACTTGTTTATTTTTGTTTTGTGCGTAATCTCTTAAGGTGTGGAAATCGATAACTACTTTTTTGGCTTTAATGGCGCGTTTTAGAATGGATGCCTCAAATGGACTGCGAAGCAACTCAGGAAAAAGTGTGATGATATCTATTCTCATACAATGCAAAGATTTTATAAATTAAGAATTTATCAAAACTTTTGATAACTTTTAAAGCTTTGCTTAGTTTAACTTTATAAGATATCTATGAAATGTGATGAACATTCATCTAAGAAGTTTTTTGAAATACATGTCCGCTTAATTACTATTTCAATTAATAGAAATAAAAAAGAGCTATCAAACGACAGCTCTTAAGTTAAGCTTATATATATGTTTTTATTCAAAAATGATTCTTTCTTTTTCTCCGTCGGGTTTTAAAAACAAGATACTGTTAAGGTTATTAACATTAAAAGCATCAATATCTGATACATCTTTGATTTTTTTGTTGTTAATCTCCAATAATATAAAGCCATTGTCAATTCCATAACGATAGAGTCGGCGATTCATCAATTCTTTAATAATTACCCCTTGATCCAAACCAAAGTATTCCTTTTGTTCTGAATTAATGTTGGTAAGATACATCCCTAAAAATTCAGTAGTATTTGTTTTTTTTAGGGTTACGATGATTTTATTATTTGTGTTTTCTCTACTGTAACTCACCTCAACTTTCTCACCGGGTCTTTTGGTAGAGAGGTAACCTGTTAAATCGGAAAAGGTATTAATCTTTACCTCGTCAACCTTTTTAATAATATCACCGCTTTGCAAACCGGCATCGGAAGCACCCATGCCTTCAATAACATTGGCAATCAAAAAACCTTGTGTTTCTTTCACATCAAATTTTTCAGCCAATTCGGCATTGAGGGCACTACCGGAAACTCCCAACAAGCCTTTTTGAACATTTCCATATTCTATCAAATCTTCAAATACTTTTCTGACAATATTACTGGGCACAGCGAAAGAATAACCAACAAAACCTCCAGTGATTGA
The DNA here is from genome assembly GCA_002687665.1 of Flavobacteriaceae bacterium. Taxonomy (GTDB): domain Bacteria; phylum Bacteroidota; class Bacteroidia; order Flavobacteriales; family Flavobacteriaceae; genus UBA8316. The sequence goes on along the minus strand of NZAX01000106.1, from coordinate 3,739 downwards.
GGAAATGGCTGTATTGATTCCTATTAATTCACCGTCTGTATTAACCAGTGCACCTCCGCTATTTCCCATATTAACGGCTGCATCGGTTTGTATAAAGGATTGATTTTTACTGTCTCTGTCATTTAGGTCTCTCGACTTGGCGCTAATGATCCCAGCAGTTACGGTAGAATTGAGGTTGAAGGGATTTCCCACAGCCAGCACCCATTCTCCAATACGAGCTAATTCAGAGTTCCCAAAAGGGATAAATGGTAACGATTCATCAGTTTTAATTTTTAAAACGGCCAAATCTGTACTTGGGTCAGATCCAATAACCTGTGCTGTATAGGTTTTGTTTTTGTTGGAAGTAACCTCAATTTCAGTTGCATCCTCTATCACATGATAATTAGTGATTATTAGTCCATCAGGGGAAACAATCACACCTGATCCAGTACCGATTCTCTTTTCATCATAGTCATCTCCGTAAAAATTTCTTAGCCAACCGGATATGTTACTTTTTTGGATGCTTGTATTTTTTACGTGAACCACTGCGTTAACAGTTTTCTCTGCTGCTTGGGTGAAATCCGTCATTTCGGCAGCTAAGCTGTTAGTTTTGAAACTGTAGGTTGTTGGAATTAAGCTAAGCTTCTCATTTTCTACAACTTCAATTTTCTCATTGGAGAAATAATCATGAGCGGCTAAAGTGACTAGAGCACTTACCGCTGCAATCATTAAGGTTTTTAATGTAGATTTCATTTTCATTTTTTTCTTTGAATCAAAATTAAAAATTCTATTCTTTTTTCATTATTGATTTAACGACTATTTAACAGATTCAATTACGGTTAAATTTTCGCTAAATTTGGACTATGAATTTTCTATTTGAAAAATACCAAGGCGCGGGGAATGATTTTATCATCCTTGATGATCGTCAAGAGAGTTTTCCTGCCCATGATTACAGTTTGATCAAAAATATCTGTGATCGTCATTATGGAATTGGTGCTGATGGGTTGATCTTATTGAGAGCTTCCAAACGATCGGATTTTAAAATGCTATATTTCAACGCCAATGGCCATCTTAGTAGCCTTTGTGGTAATGGCAGCAGGTGTTTGTTCGCCTTTGCTAAAAAATATCAAATTGTTGATAATCAAGGAACTTTTGAAACTTCTGATCGAATAGTTAAGGGATCAGTTACCTCCGATGATTTGATTTGTATTGAGATGGGAGATGTATTGAAAATTGAAAAAAGGGATTCAGCCATATTTATGGACACAGGTTCACCTCACCATATTGAATTTGTTGATCAGGTGTCTTCTGTTGATGTAAAATCTCAAGGGGCTGCCATTAGATATGGGGCACCCTATTTTGAGACTGGGTCAAATGTAAATTTTGTTGAAAAAGTAAACGAAAATGAATTCAACATCAGAACCTATGAAAGAGGAATAGAAGACGAAACCCTTGCTTGTGGAACTGGAGCAGTTGCTGCAGCCATTTCGGTTCATTTTTCTAAATTAACTTCTCTAAATTTTCTAAAAATAAATGCTTTGGGTGGGAGCTTGCAAGTCTCATTTACTCAAAATTTGGGGCAATACAAAAATATTAAACTTACCGGCCCAGCAGTCTTTGTTTTTTCTGGTAATTTAAATACTGAATGATTCGACTTCAAAATAAACTCATAAGTTTAAGGGCTTTAGAACCCCGCGATATTGACCTCCTTTTCGATTTGGAGAACGATGTTGAGTTGTGGAAGTATTCCAATCGAACTCATCCATACTCAAAGGATTTACTTCAAAATTATATTGAAAATTCTCACAAAGATATTTTCGAAATCCGTCAAATCAAGTTTACCATCAGTACCATAGAGGACATTGCTGTTGGATTTATTGATTTATTTGACTTTGAGCCTTTGCACCATAGGGCAGGGGTAGGATTGGTCGTCCGAAAATTAGACCATAGAAAGGGGTATGGTGGGGCAGCATTGGATTTGATTGGCAATTATGCAAGAAAGCATTTACAATTACATCAGCTCTATGCCCACATTGCCGTTGAAAATAAAATCAGTATTCAACTTTTTGAACAAAAAGGGTATTGTTTTGTTGGAAAAAAGAAGGATTGGAATTTTTATGAAGGAGAGTACCATGACGAAAGTATTTATCAAAAACTGATTGTTTGAAATATCGAAATAAAATACTAACCATTATCGTATCAATGGGACTGGCTTTTGGTCTCTATTTTGTTTACCTATTTGCTGAAACTTTTTTTTTGGACAACACCGCCTTCGATGAGTCAAAAGTATATGTATACATCAATGAAGGTGATGAATTTAGTGATCTATTGACTTCTATGACACCACTTTTAAAATCCATTTCGGGTTTTAGAATTGCGGCCGAAAAAAAAGGCTATAATAAACGCGTTAGATCAGGAAAATTTTTGATTCTTAAGGGAAGTAATAACAATAAAATCATTAACACACTCCGTGGAAAAAGTATGACGGTTCGGGTAACTTTCAATAATCAGGAGCGCATAGAGAATTTGGCGGGAAGGGTTGCACAACAAATAGCTCCTGACAGTGTTTCTTTACTTAAAGTTTTTTTGGATCCCAAGTTTTTAGCTGCAAATGGATTTTCTAAAGAAAATGCATTGGGAATGTATTTACCAAATAGTTATGATTTTTTTTGGAATACAACTGCTGAAAATTTTAGACAAAAAATGTGGAGATCTTACCAAAAGTTTTGGTCTGATAACAGAAGAAGGAAAGCTGCTGAGTTGGGTTTAAACCCTTTGGGCGTGATAAACCTTGCTGCTATTGTCCAGAGGGAAACCCAAAAGATAGATGAGCGTCCGCGTGTAGCTGGAGTTTATATCAATAGACTAAAAAGAAAAATGATGTTACAGGCTGACCCAACAGTCATATATGCAATGAAACTCAAACTTCGCAACTTTGATACCGTAATAAAACGTGTTCTATATAAAGACTTGACCATTAATTCACCATACAATACCTACCGTTACAATGGATTGCCACCGGGTCCTATTTCCATGCCCGATATCTCATCCATCAACGCAGTTTTGAATGCTGAGCAACATCCCTATTTATATTTTGTAGCCAATCCTAAGAACCCAGGATACCATTTATTTGCCAAAAACGGCAGTGAACACAATAGGAATAAAAAAATCTACACCAATTGGCTTGACCACAATCGGGTTTACCGTTAACCTTGCTTGTGAATGATAAAAATGGCCGGTTTTTTGTGAAAACTGATGTATTTTTTCTTCCACTGGTCCATGTCCAATGTTTTGATAAACTCACTGGACTGGGTAAGATCGTATGCGATACAGAGGTTTGTTTCGCTATCCAGGATACGCTTTAAATCTTCCAAAAGTTTTTCATTTCGATAGGGGGTTTCCATAAAGATTTGACTTTGATCTAATTTTTGTGATCTGTTTTCTAAAGTTTTTATGGCTTTTTTACGTTCTTTTTTATCAATTGGTAGATAGCCGTTGAAGGCAAAGTTTTGACCGTTGAGCCCAGAGCTCATCATGGCCAAAAGGATAGAGGAAGGACCAACCAAGGGTTTTACTCTGATGTTCATTGAATAGGCCTTTTGAGTAATTACTGCACCAGGGTCAGCAATTCCAGGGCAACCGGCATCTGAAATCAATCCTATATCATTGCCTTTAAAACAGGGATTCAAATAGTTTTCTATTTCTGCTTGAGGTGTATGTTTGTTGAGCGGGAAAAGATTTAAATCGGAATGTAGTTTTT
>NZAX01000105.1 GCA_002687665.1 Flavobacteriaceae bacterium | reverse complement strand
GGATCAATTGGGAGATAAATTATCCCCAGATCAAGTGATTTATGAACCGTATCGCCGCAATACAGCCCCCTGTATATTGATGGCAAGTTTGAAAATAAAAAAACTCAATCCCGATGCCAAAATTGTAATCTGTCCAAGTGATCATATAATTATTGATCAAAAGCTATTTAAAGAGGATATGGAATTGGCCTTGGAGCATGCCAATGAAAAAAACCTGATCACCTTTGGAATACAACCTGATTTTCCTGCCACTGGATTTGGCTATGTTGCGGTCGATAAAGATCAAAAAGATTCCCAAATTAAAAAGGTTACCGCATTTACTGAAAAGCCCGATAAAGCAATCGCTCAGCGTTATATCGATGATCAAAATTACTTCTGGAATTCGGGGATATTTGTTTGGTCTGCTACTGCTGTTTTGAAGGGGTTCAAAACCCATACCCACTTACTTTTCGATCTTTTCCATAAAGGGTTTGATCTTTTGAATACTCCATCCGAGGGAGCTTTTATTGCGCAAAACTATCCCCTTGCTGAAAACATTTCGGTGGATTATGCTTTAATGGAAAAGTCGGAGCATATCTTTTTGATCCCTGCACGTTTTGATTGGGATGATTTAGGCAGTTGGAAATCAATTTATGATCGTCAACCCAAGGATGCTATGAAAAATGCAGTTTTGAGTGCAGAATTGTATTCCGAAACCGCTGTCCGCAACCTTGTCAAAACAGATTCCAACAAAAAGGTAGTTATCTCGGGCCTTGAAGATTTTATCATCGTTGATACAGAGGAGGTATTGATGATTTGTCCCATGGATAAAAACCAAGATGTAAAGGTTATTTCCACTGATGCCCAAAAAAAATTTAATCAAAGAGAGGATTAATTTTCCTCCTGATAGACTTCTCTAACTTTTTTAAACAGGTTGGAGGAGTAAATAAAATTACCAACACTTTGATTTTCTGTCTTAAAGACCTCTAGATTAGATCCTTCCCAACCTTTGCGACCGTTTTCCAAAAACAATACTTTTTCACCAATTTCCATTACCGAATTCATGTCGTGTGTATTGATGACAGTAGTAATTTGATATTCTTTGGTGATCTCCTGAATCAGGTTGTCGATCAAAGTCGAGGTTTTGGGATCCAATCCTGAATTTGGTTCGTCACAAAAGAGGTACTTGGGATTCATTACAACGGCTCTTGCTATGGCTACCCTTTTTTGCATTCCTCCAGAAATCTCTGAAGGAAGTTTTTTGTTGGCATTTATCAAGTTGACTCGGTTGATGACTTCATTGGCTCTGGAGAGCATTTCTTCGGGACTTTTTTGGGTTAACATACGCATAGGAAACATGATATTCTCCTCAACAGTCATGGAGTCAAATAGGGCACTGCCCTGAAAAACCATACCCATTTCTTGTCTTAAAACACTTCTTTCCTTGGTGTCCATTTTTTGAAGAGAGCGATTTTCGAAATAAATATTCCCACTGTCAATACCATACAGTCCTAGTATGCATTTGAGTAGTACTGTTTTTCCCGAGCCACTCTGCCCAATGATCAGATTGGTCTTTCCTTTTTCAAATTGGGTAGAAATGTCGGTTAAGACATTTGTGCCATTGAATGATTTATTAAGTTTTTCGACTACAATCATCAGGTAAGTAATAATTGGGTTATAATGTAATTGGTCACAATGATGAGTACACTGGTCCAAACAAAAGAGGTGGTGCTGGCTTTACCAACTTCCAAGGCTCCTCCTTTGAGAAAATAGCCGTGAAAGGAGGGAACAGTAGCCAGTATAAATGCGAAAAATCCTGTCTTGACAAAAGCGTATCTTACATGATATGGAATGAATTCCAATTGAATACCCTCAATAAAGTCGGCACTGGAACAAAAACCACCGTAAATGGAGGCAATATAACCCCCGAAAATTCCTAAAAACATAGAAATGGTAATTACAAATGGGTATAATAGCATTGCGACAATTTTTGGAAAAATCAAATAATTATAGGTGTTGATCCCCATAACTTGGAGGGCATCGATCTGCTCTGTTACCCTCATCGTTCCAAGACTTGAGGTGATGAACGAACCTACTTTTCCTGCCATGATTACTGAGATAAAAGTGGGAGCAAATTCTAAAATTACTGACTGACGGGTTGCGAAACCAATTAAATTTTTTGGTAATAGAGGATTGGTGAGGTTTAGTGCAGTTTGAATGGCAACAACGCCTCCAACAAAAAATGAGATAAAAGAAACAATTCCAATCGACCCTATGATGAGGGAATCAATTTCTCTAATGATAAGTTCTTTCATCACACTCCAACGCGTAAACCGTCTAAATACTTTTGAAAGCATTATAAAGTAGGCTCCGATATCTTGCAGAATAAGCATTGTGACAAATTTACACAATTCAACCTAAGAAATATTGAGTTTAGACTACAACTGAAGTTTAAATTTGATAGGTGATTGCATTAATGTTCATTCCCGCACCCACACTGGAAAAAAGAATGACGTCTCCTTTGCTCAAAGAATGTCCTTTATAGTTTTGTTTGATAACCAAATCAAATAATGTAGGAACAGTTGCAACAGAACTGTTACCAAACTCCTCAATATTCATTGGAAGGATGTCCTCACGCATAGGCTTTTTGTAGAGTCTCAAAAATCTATTTACTATGGCTTCATCCATTTTTTTATTGGCTTGATGGATAAAGATTTTTTTTAGATTTTCAACATCGATATTGGCTTTATCGAAGCATTGTTTCATGGCATTTGGGACTTGACTCAAGGCAAACTCGTAAACCTTTCGACCTTGCATTTTGATGAATTTATCACCTTTTAAACACTCACTGTTGTATGATTTTCCATAAAAAATAAAATCAGTCTCATTATCGGCTGTATAGGTCATTGTGCAGTGTGACAAAATTCCACCTTCTTCGGCAGTTTCCTCTAAGATGGTTGCTCCAGCTCCATCAGCATAAATCATAGAATCCCTATCATAAAGGTCGACTACTCTAGAAAGAGCATCAGATCCTACGACCAAACACTTTTTGGCCATATCTGCTTTGATGAATGCATGGGCCTGGATCATGGCCTCGACCCATCCCGGACATCCAAACAAGATGTCATATGCAACGCATTTAGGATTTTTAATTTTAAGTTTGGCTTTTACTCTCGATGCTAAACTCGGTAGGGTATCGATTTGTTTACTATCTCCACTGATGTCACCAAAATTATGGGCAACAATAATGTAATCTAGGGTTTCAGGGTCCACATTGGCATCTTCAATGGCTTTTTGGGCTGCTATATGAGCAATGTCCGAAGTTTTTAATTCGGAAGGAATGTACTTACGTTCTTCAATTCCAGTAATTGAGTTGAACTTATCAATGATGGTTTGGTTATCCTCATCGAATTTTGTTCCGTGATTATCTAAAAAGGAAAGGCCTAAGAAAGCATCGTTTTTTTGAACAACATTCGGAACATAACAGCCGCTACCTGTAATTTTATAACTCATAATTATTATACAATACTACCTTTTTATGGAGGATAATCGACAGACATGATAAAAAGTGTATGATACCCAAAAGAGATGAAAAGACATAATATTAACCACCAAAATCCGTAAAATCCTTGACAATTAAGCTTTTGCGAAATCTTTTGTAGAAGTACAGCTACAAATTAAATTACGATCTCCAAAGGCTTCGTCTAGCCTTCTCACTGAAGGCCAGAATTTGTTGTCCATAACAAAAGAAAGGGGGTAAGCCGCTCTTTGTCTCGAATAGGGGAAGTTCCATTCATCTGCAGTCAGCATGGATAGTGTGTGAGGTGCATTTTTTAGAAGTGCGATACCGGCTTCATCTTCGGAGTCGATCTCCATTCTAATGGAGATCATGGCCTCACAGAATCGGTCAATTTCATCCAAGTTCTCACTTTCTGTGGGTTCGATCATCATGGTTCCAGCAACGGGAAACGATACAGTAGGTGCATGAAATCCATAATCCATTAGTCGTTTAGCAATATCTATCACCTCAATATCATACTTTTTAAAAGGACGACAGTCAATGATCAATTCATGAGCTGTTCTCCCTTGATCACCAGTGTATAAAATATCATAAGCACCCTCCAGTCGCTTACTGATGTAGTTTGCATTTAGTATGGCTATTTCCGTGGCTTTTTTCAATCCACTCGCTCCCAGCATTTCAATGTATCCATAGGAAATCAAACAGGCCAGGGCCGATCCCCAGGGAGCCGCAGAAATACTGTATTTTGAGGCACTTCCTCCCGTCTTGACCAAAGGATGCTGCGGTAGGAAATCAGAAAGATGTGATGCCACACAGATGGGACCAACACCTGGGCCTCCCCCTCCGTGTGGAATAGCAAATGTCTTGTGCAAATTCAAGTGGCACACATCCGCTCCAATTTCAGCAGGACTGGTCAGTCCAACCTGAGCGTTCATATTAGCACCATCCATATAGACTTGTCCACCACATTCATGAATCTTTCCATTAATGTCTTTAATATTTGCTTCAAAAACACCGTGGGTAGAGGGATAGGTGATCATCAGTGCTGCTAGATTATCGCGATGTTCTTCTGTTTTTTCTGAAAAATCAGCCCAATCGATGTTACCCAATTCATCAGTTTTGACTACCACCACTTTCATTCCTGCCATTACGGCAGAGGCGGGATTTGTTCCGTGGGCAGAGGAGGGAATCAAACAAATATTTCGGTGAGCCTCATTTCTTGACTCATGATAAGCTCGGATGACCATTAGGCCTGAATATTCTCCTTGGGCACCAGAGTTGGGCTGCAAAGAGGTGGAGTGGAAGCCTGTAATCTCACTGAGTTGATTTTCCAAACGAGAAAGCATTTTGTGATAACCTTTCACCTGCCCTTTTGGAACAAAAGGGTGAATACTTGACCATCTGGGCCAACTCAGGGGTAACATTTCAGCAGCGGCATTGAGTTTCATTGTACATGAACCTAGAGAAATCATAGAGTGGTTTAAGGACAGATCTTTACGTTCAAGACTTTTGATATAGCGCATCATTGCTGTCTCAGAATGGAAAGAATTAAAAATCTTATCGGTGAGATAAGAGCTGTTTCTCTTCTGTTCAAGGGGATAACGGTGATTTTCGATCTTCACCTTTCCAGTGATGTTTTTTTGATGGACTACTGCTTCAAATACATTTAATATTTTCAACAGAGCGACCTCATCTGTGGTTTCATTAATAGCAATTCCGACTGTTTCTTCATCGATGAAGTGGAAATTGATTTCATTTTGCTCTGCCTCTTTCCTTACAGAATCGGCATTGATTTTGACTCTCAGTGTGTCAAAATAATATTGGTTCAGTTGGGTGAGTCCCAGGTCTACCAATTTTTTTTCGAGTTTGGCAGCGTTTAAATGTATCCTTTTAGCAATTTTTTTAAGGCCTTTGGGACCGTGATAGACGGCATACATCCCAGCCATAACGGCTAACAAAACTTGAGCGGTACAGATATTGGAAGTGGCACGGTCTCTTTTAATGTGCTGTTCCCGGGTTTGAAGGGCCATCCTAAGCGCAGGAGTTTCATCCTGATCTTTGCTTTGCCCAATGATGCGTCCGGGGATGTTTCTTTTATATTCAGATTTTGTGGCAAAATAAGCTGCATGTGGACCCCCATAACCCAAGGGTATGCCAAATCGTTGTGTGGTACCTACTACTACATCTACACCATAGGTGCCGGGAGCTTCCAGTAGGGTCAAGCTCAGTAGATCCGCTGCCACAATGGTCTTTAGATCAAAAGCCTTGGCTTTACTCACGCCAAAGGGTAAATCGATGATATTACCGTGTTTACCAGGATATTGGAAAAAGGCCCCAAAAAAGGAGGCGTCAAAGTCTATGGTTGCAATATCTCCTAGTACCAACTCAATCCCTAGTGGGGTAGCTCTGGTATTTAGAACTGCCCAAGACTGTGGAAGTATATCTTGAGACACAAACAATTTATTAGCACCGGTTTTTTTTTGCTCTTTTGACCTCACCGCATAGGCCAGGGTCATCGCCTCTGCAACTGCTGTTGCTTCATCTAAGAGTGAAGCGTTGGCTAATTCCATTCCAGTAAGGTCGCAAACCATACTTTGAAAGTTAAAAAGGGCTTCCAATCTCCCCTGGGCAATTTCTGCCTGATAAGGTGTGTAGGCAGTATACCAACCTGGGTTTTCCAGTATGTTTCGTTGAATGACTGCTGGAGTAATGGTGGGGTGGTAGCCCATACCGATATAGGTTTCGAACAATTGATTTTCGTCGGAAAGTACTCTCAATTCACTCAAAAAACGGTGCTCGCTGATACCTTCACGGAGGGCTAGGGGTTGTTTTAATCTGATTTCTTCGGGGAGGGTTTGAGACAGCAGCTCCTCGATCGAATCGACTTCCAGAGCCGATAACATTTTTGAAATTTCATCTTCATTTGGGCCTATGTGGCGTGAAGCAAATTTGTCTGGCTGCATAAATAAAATTATTTAAACAAAATTAGTTGATAGATAATCATCTTTTTTGCCTTCTTTGGTTCATTTCTCCATTTTTTTTGAACAATAGTTCTACTTATTAACAGTTTACAGATACTTTTGTCTGGTGGTAAGAATCAGTAAACTTTTTGAAAACTACATTAAATTTAATTTTCATGTGGGATTAGCAGTTTTGGCCCTAGTCCAGATCACCACATTGGATTTCGACCTTCCTTGTCATTTTTCACATCAATTCATTTTTTTTTCGGCTCCTTTTTTGGCCTATAATTTTATCAAGTTTCACCGATTTTTGTGGAAGGAAATAGACAGTATAAATAAGGGGCTTGTATTTTTAATAGGATTTACTGCATTTGGTGTTTTTCTCTTTGAAGGATTAGGATTTTACTTACCCGTTTCTTCTTGGATCATTCTTTTTTTTACGCTTTTGTTGGTATTATTGTATTGTTTGCCTTTACCGGGATTTAAATGGAATTTTAGGGGATTTAAGGGGCTGAAAATTCATTTGGTCGCACTGAGTTGGGTGTTGACTACTGTTTTTTTACCCCTTTCCATTAATGGTCAAGTCATGGCCGAATTTTCGCTGGCCTATGCTTTTCAGCGATACATCTTTGTAATAGTGGCAACCCTTCCTTTTGAAATCAGAGATATGAAATTAGATGATCCCAATCTGTCCACTTGGCCACAAAAATTAGGGATTCAAAAAACCCGATTGTTTGGAGGTCTGTTGTTATTTTTTTTTGTTTCTTTAGAAATATACCATTCTATTTCTTCAAATTTTTTGCTGGTTTTGGGCATGGCCATCCTTTTGATGGCGTTTGTTTTAAAGTCTAAAGAGGAACAATCGAAATATTTTTGCAGCTTTTGGGTGGAGGGAATTCCGATATTATGGCTAATTTTAAAGTACATTACAATGTAAGATGAGGTTGATTTTATTAGTTCTTTTTTGGATCACTCAGCCCCCTAGGGTGGAGGTATTGGAGAAACAACAATATCAGGCCTTGGTTGAAAAGGGCTATGTTATTATTGATGTCAGGACTCTTGAGGAATTCGAGGAAGGTCATATCAAAGGAGCAAAAAATATTAATGTCAAATCAGAGGCTTTTGTTACCGAAATCGAAAAATTTTCAAAATCCGACACCATTTTAGTATACTGCCGGTCAGGGAGGAGAAGCCTATATGCCGCTCAGGTAATGGTTTCTTTTGGCTTCCAAAAAATTTACGACCTGGAAGGCGGTTTTCTCAAATGGGAATCGGAGTAGGGTTATGATCGTAAGCTTTATAGTTAAGCACAGATGGAATAGTTTATAAAAAAGAATATAGTAATAAAGTTTTTTTTCAAAACACCTTGACATTTCATTTAGAGGGTTTTGTTGGTATGAAAGCCTTAAGTATTCTCCACCAGTCCAGCTCTTTTGAGTAAAGCTTTAGGATCGGGTGCTTTACCTCTAAATCTTTTGAAAAGGGTCATTGGGTGTTCTGTGCCTCCTTTGGAAAGGATGTTTTCTTCAAAGGATTTTGCCGTTTGAGGATCAAAAATACCTTTTTCCAAAAACAATTCAAAAGCATCAGCATCCAGTACCTCTGCCCATTTGTAACTGTAGTATCCGGCGGAATATCCCCCCTGAAAGATATGCGAAAAGGCGGTACTGGTAGAATTCTCCGGATGATCTTTGGTAAACTGTACCCTTTTTAGGATAGCACTTTCATGCGCTTTGACATTTTTGATGGCTGTTGCCCCTTTACTGTGATAGGACATGTCCAAAAATCCAAAACCCAATTGTCTGAGGGTTTGTAACCCTTGTTGAAAGTGGGCCAGTTTTTTGAGTTTTTCAATAAACTCCATGGGAATGGGTTCATCAGTCTGATAATGTCTGGCAAAAAGCTCCAATGCCTGTTTTTCATAGCACCAGTTTTCCATGATCTGGCTGGGTAGTTCCACAAAATCCCAAAACACATTGGTACCGCTCAATCCTACATAGGTAGTATTGGCCAACATACCATGGAGTGCATGCCCAAACTCGTGGAAGAGGGTGGTAACTTCCTGAAAAGTCAATAGAGACGGTGCGCTGGCCGTAGGTTTTGAAAAATTACAAACCATCGAAATATGAGGCCTTTGTCCTTTTTTCTGTGCGCGATAGGAGGTCATCCATGCCCCGTTTCTCTTTCCTGGCCGCGGGAAAAAGTCAGTATATAGCAGGGCGTAAAAATCGCCTTCCCGGTTGAATACTTCAAATACTTCTACATCAGGATGATAGCCTTCCAGGGCATTGTTTTTTTCAAAATGCAACCCATATAATTTATTTGCAATATCAAAAACACCGGCTTTTACCATTTCCAATGGAAAGTAGGGCTTAAGTTGCTGTTCGTCCATTTCCAAATGTGATTGTTTGAGTTTTTCGGATACATAGGCTGTATCCCATTTTTCAAGGGTATTGAGGCCTAGGTTTTGTGCAGCAAAATCTTCCATTTCTTTCCACTCTTCCTGCGCAAAGGGATGTGCTATTTGGTATAAATCCTCTAAAAAGTTGATTACATTTTCTTCAGAAGTTGCCATGCGTTCCTCCAATACAAAAGCAGCGTGGGATTCGTAACCCAGTAATTTAGCTCTATTTTTTCGTAGTTCGATCAAACGCAATATGATGGCAGTGTTGTTGTGGTCATTCTCCTGAAAACCGCGACGGCCAAAAGCTAAACTCATTTTATTTCGTAGTTCCCTGTTTTCGGCATAGGTCATTAGTGGAACATAACTGGGATAATCCAGAGTAAACACCCAACCTTTTATTTTTTTGGATTGGGCTATTTCTGCTGCCATTTCCTTTATTTGATTTGGTAGACCTTCCAAGTCTTTCTCCTCAGTGATATGAAGTTCAAAAGCATGGGTATCGGCCAAAACATTTTCACCAAAAGTGAGGCTCAGCTGTGCCTTTTCAGTGTCTATTTCCCTCAACAGCTCTTTTTCATTTTCGTTTAGCAATGCCCCATT
>NZAX01000104.1 GCA_002687665.1 Flavobacteriaceae bacterium | reverse complement strand
CTTATGTTTTCATTAGTGAATTACGCTCGATTTCTGAAGCTTAATCCGGAAAATGCATTGGAACGATCAAACAAAAAATTTATTAGACGTTTTAACTATATTGAGGATAAAGCCCAAAAATCTCAGAGAAAAGTGACTGAGTTGAGTATCGAAGAAATGGAGGTTTTATGGGAGGAAGCTAAAAAAACTGAATGATTTAAACTTCTGTTTCACTGTTATCTTCCTCAATCTCAAGGTTCTCTCTCTCAACCTGAGCATTTTTGGCACTTATTTCTCTTTTTAGCTTTCTCAATTCATTCAGCTTTTCTTTGTACTTTTCGATTTCAGATTTGAGTCGATCCAACTTGGAAGTTACTTCTGTCAAAAGGGGATTGTCGCTGCTGGAATTTGAAAAATAATCGAGATTGTTTTCTAACTGTCTTGCCTCTGATTTAAATTCTTCTATGTCTCTTTTAATGAGTTGAATTTCTCTACTCAATTCATTTTCATCGTCTTTGATGATGGAGAAATTAATATAGTTTATGGCCTCCAGCTTTAAACTTTTTTCCATATCTGATTTTTCAATCAGTGCAATGAAAGCTTTATTGAAGTCCTCAATACTTTTAGCTTTAGTATTGCCACTTAACTCGCCCAATTGATTAAACTCCTCCCATTGAAAATCAAAAAATTCTTTAAACGGATCGATTTCGGGTGGCATTTGAAACCCTTGAATATTGTTTATAAACGCTTCTTTTTTTTGGTGGGCCTCCAGCTCATTTTTGTTGATTCTCTGATAACCGGATTTTATGCGGTCAAAATAAAGATTGCATTGAGAACGAAATTCCTCCCAAAGGGTGTTGGATAGTTTTCTTGAGATAAACCCTATTTCCCTCCAATCTTTTTGAATATTTTTCATTCGGTTACTGTAACTTTTCCAATCATCATTATCCAATATTTCTTGTACCTCAGTGATTAGTGCTTTTTTAAGGTCAATATTCTTTTTTTGCTCTGCCTTTTGAAATTTATAAAATTTGTTCTTTTCTCGATTGATTTCCCGGCTAACTTCCCTGAATCTAGCCCAAGTAGTTTTACTGAATTTTTTTGATACCTGACCTATAGATTGAAATTCAGCTCTCATTTTATTAAACTCATCAATGCATTTACGCCATCCATTATGATTTTGTGGAGGATTGTTTTTGATCTCCTCCATACGATCAATAATTGAGTTCTTTTTGTTAAGGTTTTCCTCAAGAATACTATCATACTCTTTGTCAAACTCCTGTCTTCTGATGTGAATGATTTGACTCGCAGCCTGAAAACGGGACCATAATTCTTCTCGATGCTCTTTGGCAACCGGTCCAAGGTCATTTTTCCATAATCTATGTAAGGTATTGAGGTCACGTGAGGCTTTGAGTACATCGGGGATTTTGGACAGTGTTTCGGCTTGTTCTATGATTTTAATTTTCTCTTCATAGTTGTGTTTGAAATCCAAATCTCTCAATTCGCGATTCAGGTGAAGAAAATCATAAAATATCTCAGTGTGGTGCTTGTAGGTTTGCCAAACGTTGTTGCTTTGAGCCCTAGGAACAGGACCGGTTTTATGCCAACTGTCCTGAAGGTTTTTAAATTTTTTGTAGGTCGTATTGATGTTTTCATCAATATTGATAAGTTCTTTGAGACTTTCAATAATTTCTAATTTCCTGTCCAGATTGAGTTTTTGTGATTCTTCTCTTTCTTGAAAAAAGGTCCTTCTCTTATTTTTGTATTCCCTGTAAGTTTGATCAAATGTGTTTTTGTATTGGGGTTTAAAATAAAAGTCTATTTCATTTCCTCCCTCATTGATGAAAGCTTCTTTTTTTTCTTGAATTTCAGTCCTAAACTTTTTTTCGAAAGTATTGATAATTTCTTTTATATTTCTGTCATCAGTATACCATTTCTCTGCTTTTACTCTTTTTTGAAGGTTTTCTAATAATTCGATCAAACTAAGTTGACTATAGTCTTTGTTAACTTTTTCTAATGTTTCTTTATTTTTTTTATCTTCCTTGTTCGAGGATATTTCTTTTGTGGAGTCATTATCTAATACTGATTTGGACTTGCTTTCTTCTGCAGCAACTTCAGGCAGGTTAATCGCCTCAAACGATTTGACCTTTTTCTTCTTCTGAGGATCATTGGCTATGTCTTTTGTCTTTGCCATATCAAGTTACTGTTCGGAGTAAATTTTTCTAAAATTTACGAAAAAAAAATTTTCTGCCTATTGATTCCAAATCTCCCATGACTTTTCAGCCTGGTATTCAAGCATTTTTTGTCCATTTAAGATTTTACAACCCCTTTTTTTTCCCTCTTGAAGAAAACGTGTTTCAGGTGGGTTATAGATCAAGTCAAAGAGGACATGATCATGAGTCAAAAATGAGTAGGGCAGCTGAGGGGCTAACTCAACATCAGGGAATGTTCCTAGCGGGGAAGCATTAATGATTAAGTGATGTTCGTCCATAACTTTTTCATCTACCTTTTTGTATTTAATCGTATTTGCTCCAGCACTTCTGGAAATATAGGAAAATTCGATATTTAATTTCTTCATCACAAAAGCCACTGCAGAGGAAGCTCCGCCAGTTCCAAGGATCAATGCTTTTTTTGGTGGGGTACTGATGATTTCCAGTAATGATTTTTCAAATCCATATACATCGGTGTTATGGCCACTAATGCTTCCATCTTCATGAAATTTTATGGTGTTTACAGCATTCATTTCTTCTGCAGTAGGCGAGAGGCGATCCAAAAAAGGAACTACTTCTCTTTTGAATGGAGTGGTGACATTGAGTCCGTAAATATTCTTTTTGGTAAGTATTTTATTTAACTCCTCAATTTCATTTAAATCAAAGTTTTCATATGTGCAATTCTCCAAATTTTCAGTTTCAAATTTTTGTTTGAAATATCCCCTTGAAAAAGAATACGCAATATTCCTTCCTATCAAACCATAACGCTTTATATTACTTCTTTTGGACCCCATATTTTTCCAGTAAGCTTACAATTAATATTCCTAAAATTATGAATAAAGTGATGAACCAAAAATCAGTATTTACAAAATCAGGCAAGTAATAATCATAGTATTCAATGATGGGATTGCCTAATGAATTATATAGCACTCCTCCCGAATTATCTTTCATAAAAACTTCATTTCTCCAGGGCCAAATTACCCCCAGTGAACCTGCGATAAAACCTATGATAGTCGCTAGTGTCAGATGTTTGAATTTCTTTAAAACAAAACTCAAAACATTAGAGAACATAACCAGCCCTGCAATGGATCCGACAAAAAAAATAAAGGCTAATTGCAGTAGCTTCATTCTTGAATGGTCTTCAATAAATTCGAAGTTCAACCAAATCACATCTGTCAGAGTATAATAGATGGCATTTACTGCATCAACCAATAGAAGGGTATAATTGCCAAGTAAAAGTAATAGGAATGAACCTGACAATCCTGGGAGTGTCATGCCGGAAACACTTATAATCCCGCAAAAAAAAACAAATATTAGGTCATCATTCTCAGATGACGGTTTGGACAACATTATGACTATACCTATCGAGAAGCCAATCAGGAAAAATAAAAATGTTTTGAAATTCCATTTTTCAAGCTCAAAGTATATGAAATATAGGGAGGCAAGGATCATTCCAAAAAAAACCGCCAAAAGCTGCATTTCAAAATTTTTGATCAGATAATCTAGAATTAAAGAGACGCTAAAATAGCTGATTAAGACGCCCAAAAAAAGTAATACCAAAAAACGACCATTAGTATATTGGTAGAAAGGACCCCAGCCTCTGCGGATCAAAATGGTGAATGCTTTAAGGTTGATTTTCTGAAAGGAGTATATCAATTCTTCGTAGAACCCAGCTACAAATGCAACGATGCCTCCCGATACTCCAGGAACTTTATTGGCTGCTCCCATTGCAATACCCTTTAAAACTAAAATTAAATCCTTTCTGAAAGATGAATTATTATGACTCACTTAGGGCGTGTTATATTTTTTTTTCTTTCCAAAATCCATACCAAGCAAAGCCCTATCATGAAAAAAACAACAGCAATTGCAAGTTGAGGATTTTCTGGATACTTAAAAGGTGATATTGGCTTCGATAATGTTTTAGAATTTTCACCAAGAGACCACTCAAATTTTTGTTGCCAAGGCCATAGTTTGTGAAGTGCTCCAGCCATGAGACCAATCATAACCGCCATCGTCATATCGTGTTCTTTGTCAAATAACCACTTTAGGATGGAGGCAAAAATTCGGAGCCCTAGAACGATGCCGAGAATAAATACAGAGAGTTTGGTAAAATTGGGAATAATCATTTCCATCTGAAGACTGGTAAAGCTTGTTATTGTCTTCTTGATAAGACTGATTACCGTACTATATGTTCCCAGTATGAGAAGAATGTAGGCCCCAGATATTCCTGGTAAAATCATTGCAATGATCCCTAAAAAACCCGAAATAAACAAATAGAGCATTCCTATTTCTCCATCAACAGGTGTCATTTGAGTAAACATAAAAGACAATGCAGCACTAAAAACGGCAATTATTGAATTGGAAACGCTCCACTGATTCAAGGTGTTTTTTAAAATGAATATACTTGCTATTAATAATCCCAAAAAGAAGGACCATAGAGGAATGGGATGCTCGATGATGAGCCAGTCGATAGCAAAAGATAAACTTAAAATGGCAGTTATGATTCCTAAGAAAAGAACCATTAGAAATTCCCCATTGATATTGACCCAAAAAGGTTTGATACCATTATTCTTAAGACTTTTTAGGTTCTTTAGGTTGATGGAGACGATGGACTGAATAAGTTCCTCATAGACCCCCAATATTAGGGCAACTGTCCCACCTGATACTCCCGGCATTAAATCGGCAGTCCCCATGGCCATTCCCTTTATGAATAAAGTGATTTTTTCTTTGGTAATAAGATTTTTCAAAAATCAATATTTTGCGCAATATAGAGCGAAAAACCGAATTAAGAGATTTATCCTTGATGGATTAAACTTTGATCAGTTCAGGAAATAAGTGGTTGATGTTTCTTGGAATTATAACTTTGTTTTTTATTTGGTCGAAAATAAAGAGTGCTTCATTTTTGTTACCTAACCTGAATTTACATCCAGCTAAGCGATACAATACCGAAGAGTTTTTTTTGTGGTAATTTAATGCTTCTTCTCCAATTTCTAGAGCTTTTTTCCAATCATTGATCAACATAAGTGAGTCCATCCAAAGCGTCCAATTCAAAATATCATGATTTCCCAAACTGATAGCAGTTTTACAACCTACGGCAGTTTCCTCATAAAAATTCAATTGGAAGTGAATAAACGCACTTTTTTTCCATAATTCTGTGTTATCGGAGTTAGCTTGTAAAGCTTTATTGACATATTTTTGTGCCCTTAAATAGTCCTTGGAGTCGATTAAAAAATCTATGAGGGCCATCCAGCTTTTTTCATGGTTAGGTTCTAGTTTGATTGATTCTTCAAAATATCTAACAGCTAAATTCTCATTACCTAATTTCAAATGACAAAGGCCAATCCTGTGGTTTACAAAAGCATTTGGATCGTTGAAATTTAGCGAGAACTTATAGTTAGCAATTGCTTCATTGATACGCCCCATTTGTTCTAATAATTTCCCTTTTTCGATGTAGGCAATCGTATAACAATCGTCGCTGATGATGGCAAATTCAAAGGCTGAGAGGGCCTCCTCAGTTTTGTTGATTTTGATATATATTTTTCCAAGTTGATGCCATGCAACCTCACTGTATGGATTGATTTCAAGAAGATTATTCAATGTGTTGATGGCTTCTATATTTTCACCCAACTGCTCGTAACAGTATAACAAGTTATAAAGTGACTGATAGTCAAGTGTATTCTCTTTTACACATTTATGAAAATATTTTTTAGCTTTAATATAATCTTCTTGAAATAGGTATTCCATTCCCAATAAGTTCCAAATTTCAGTAGGTTCCTCGGAGACATTAAGTGCCTTTTTTAGTAATTCGATGGCTTGAGGATGATTCTTTTTTTTGGAGAAAATATTAGCCCTTTGTAAAAAGATTTCCTCGTGTTCAGGGGATATCCTTTCAATATCATTGAGCATATTCTCAGCTTCATTATAAGAGCCGTCAACAAGAAACAACTCACTCTTCAACAACATCAACTCGACATTCTCAGGGTGCTGTTCCATTCCCATTTTAATGGCTTTCTTAGCAAGGTTGAATTGGGCAAAATCGATATAGTGATGTATGATATTTTCGAATTCAAGTGCGTCAAAGAACAACACTTGGTTGGTTTTAAGCATTTGCTCAAATTTGGTTAAGGAGGGGTTAGTATCTTCCGATAAATTATCGAACATATAACTTAATTAT
This sequence comes from Flavobacteriaceae bacterium, assembly GCA_002687665.1. Taxonomy (GTDB): domain Bacteria; phylum Bacteroidota; class Bacteroidia; order Flavobacteriales; family Flavobacteriaceae; genus UBA8316. The sequence continues at coordinate 1,054 of NZAX01000104.1, read as the reverse complement.
ATCCTAAAATTATTGAAGTTTAGAAGATACAATTAGTAGAGCAGTTTATTCTTTTCAACAAATGTATTAACAATCATTCATATTTCGTCAAGGGTTTCTTTAATGATTTCACATCCCTTAAGTATTTCCTCCTTGGTAATATTTAATGGAGGGGAGATTCGTATGGCATTTTTTTCCCACAATAACCAAAACAGTAAAAGTCCTTTTTTAATACAGCGATGTACTAAAAAATCAGGAATTTCCTTTTGTTCAAATATAGGGGCTAACATTAAGCCCTTACCGCTGATCTTCTTGATCAAGGGGTGTTTTAGGTTTTCTCTGAAAATTTTTTCTTTTTGGTCAATTTGTTTGATCAATTTTGTGGAAAGGATCTCATTGATTGTGGTCAATGCTGCTGTAGCAATTACAGGATTTCCTCCAAAAGTAGTGATATGTCCAAGTTTTGGTCGGTCTTCCAATTTTTCCATAAGTTTTTTGGAGGCTGAAAAAGCTCCAATAGGTAAACCGCCTCCGAGTGCTTTCCCCATTACAACGATGTCCGGAGCAACACCAAAATGTTCAAAACCAAATATTTTACCTGTTCGTCCAAATCCAGGTTGAATTTCGTCCAGCAGGAGCAAAGCGCCCATTTCTTCACATCTTCTTTTGACTTTCTTCAAGTAATTATCTACCGGTAAAATAAACCCTGCTCCTCCTTGAATGGTTTCCAATAAAACTGCTGCTGTATTTTCATCAATCAAGCTTAGGTCTTTTTCAGAATTAAAGTTGAGAAACTGCACTCCTGGAAGAAGTGGGCGGTATCCTTTTTTTTGTTGTTCGTAACCCAGTAAACTCAGCGCTCCATGTGTACTGCCATGATAGGACCTATTTGCGGCAATCAGTCCTGATCTTTGGGTCACTCGCTTTGCTAGTTTTATTGCGCCTTCGATTGCTTCGGTACCGGAGTTGGTCAAATAAACAACCTCATGGTTTTCGGGAAGAAGTTTCACCAGTGTTTTACAAAGTGATACAGCGGGGGCCTGTGCAAACTCACCATAAACCATTACATGCATGT
>NZAX01000103.1 GCA_002687665.1 Flavobacteriaceae bacterium | reverse complement strand
TTAGATTTTTATATAAAACCCCACTTTATTAAACCTTGATTAATTTTTTTTTGCAGTTTAGGAACTGCAAAATGAGTAGTAGCGATAATAGTTGTTTGATAGATTATTTCATCAACAATCAAAAATATTAATTTGACTAATAATCTCAAACTTTGATTCCCAAAAACTTCTAATACTCTCTCAGACTAAATCCTTCGTGATTTTTAAATCACTTGCGGGGTTTCTAATTTATATGACTAACAGGTGTTTAGGGAAATTGGTATATTGTGATGTTAATCAATTCTATGAAAAAGCTGATATCGTCTTTTCTTACTAAAAGGTTAAATTCAATATAAAAAATTTTAAAAGTTTATTTCTACATATTAATAATAAATATTAAATAACATGATTCCAATAAAATTACTTATGCATATAAATTCCCCAAAAGAAATTGTTTTTAAAGCATTAACCGAGACAAATGAGCTTTCAAAATGGTATACTACAATTGTAAAAGGAGATTTTAAATTGGGTGAAATTATCACCTTTGAATTTGTGAATTTCGCAGAATTTAAATTCAAAGTAATTTCTTTAACTCAAAACGAATCAGTTTATCTTGAGATTGTAGAATCGAAATTTGATAATGTTGGGCATGTAATGAAGTATGAATTAGATGAAAATGATGGGAAAACAAGGGTAAGGTACACATATGAGGGATTTAGCGAAATGGACGACTCATATTCAAACATGAACTATAGTTCTGCTAAATATCTTGAAAGTTTAAGACAATATTGCCAAACCGGAAAAGGAGAAGCATTTGGTTCGTCAAACTATAGGTCCTAAAAAAACTAAAACTTAGGCATATCCTCTTCCTCAATTTCTGGGGCGGTTTTCTTATATTGAAAAGTATTAATCACAAATCAATTAAAATGAAAGATATACTTGTTGTTGCAAAGCTAAATGAAGGTAAGTTTGAGAAATTTATGGGCTTTATGCAGTCTGAGCAGGGAATTAATGAAAGAAAAAAAATTGCAGATTTAAGTAAAACTTTAGGCACAGTGTCCCCAGATAAGAGTGCTGTAATGTTCAAGATTGCTGTTCACAATCAAGATGCTTTGAATGCATTTTTGGATGGTTCGAATCCTGTATCAAAACCAATTTTTGATGAGGTTATGATGAGTTATGAGATTTTTGAGTTAAATAAGTTTTAATCATATCATTAATTTAGCTTAACAATACTATATAATTGGCAAATCTTCTTCCTTACGTTCGGGGTTTTCTGCCCGAGTGCTTCTAATAATTCTATTAAAAGCAGTTGGAAAAAGCAAAAGCAGATGTGGGTTAGCCATATAGACTTATATCCAGCTTCCAAAAGATTTTTTAAGTGGGAATGTTGAACCAAATACAACCAAACATATTAATAAACGGAGTGAGCAAGTAGTACCTACTTTGAATTTTCGTCACTATCTAATGTCTTACACTGTGGGCACTAAAAATGATAGATAACAGAGGATTAAAAGTTTTTAAAGAGGTAGAGTACTAAAACCGAAAAAGGGGAATCAATAATAAAGATTCAATATCTCATAATCACCTGCATTACTTCATCCCCATTCTCCTAAAAAACAAATTCTAATTATAAGTAAATTCTACATTGCAAATTTGACAATTTAAATCATTTAAAATCAAGATATTAAATAGTTTATTCTTATTCAATTATAGATAATAGAAATCCTAAAAAACTTTAAAGCATATAAGACCAAACAAGATACCTTTTTAGTGGGGCTATTTTGATTCTTTTTAATTAAAAAATAAAAGAAATAATAAAGGATTTGAGCACTTTATTATTAAGCGAGGTAGAAAAAGTAGCATAAACAAACTAAAAAAGCCATTCAACACTCATCAATTAATGTTAGTTTGATTTATTATAGAGCCCTGGAAGTACCAGAACTCACTTAAGGATATATGCCAGTGATTAAAATCGATAATTTTAAAATAGTAAGCCCTCCTGGTAGAGGACAGCCAAAACTCCAATTACAACACCAACAGTAATTGCAATTCCAAAAACTATATTAGATTTTTTCTTATCAGAATATAATTTTACAGCTATCTTATTTAAAAAATCAAGCTGTTTTGGATAAACTGATTTATCTTTTAATGAGCGAAATACTTCAAGTGCCTTCCAAATTACTACTATGCCAGAAACCTCTAAAACCATGACTGCAACTAACAAATAAATTTCAAATTGAGTTTCTTCAGCAATGTAAAGAAGAAAAATTCCAGAAAAAATGAGAAGATAAGAAAGCCCTATCAGCCTCCAAAAATCTTTTTTTGTTTTCATATGCACGAGAATCTATTTTATAAATTTTTTAACACCGCTAAAATAACAAAACCTTCAGAAGGGTGGGGTACCTAAATCACAAAAAAAGTAAAAAGAAGTGCAAAAGCTAATATAGGGGGATATAGCTGTTAATTAATTAAAGTAGAAATAGCAATTGAATTCATTTTCTTTACGAAATTAATATATTAGATCTATGGAATGGTACATGAAAAACCATTTATGGATACGGGAAGTTACAGTAGTCTGTCTTGCCTATAGAATTTATCTTTCAATCAGTTTTCAAAATCGATGAAGAATATTCTGATTTGTTTTGTGACTTGCTTTTTGGTATGCTCAAATGTTAAATCACAATACGGTTCAATCGAACTCAATACCGGAGGCTTTTCATTTATTCCTCTTTTTACATCTGACAAACCTCACTATATTCTTAGAGCTGGAACAAACGATAAAAAACGATTGAGTATAAACCTAATAAATCTTATAATGATGGATGGTTTTCATCCTGCAAATTATTCGTTGATAACCAGGTATAAATTGATTGATAAAAAATTAAAATTAAAAATTGGGTTTCAGTTGCCAGGATATCGCTTGTTTGAAAATGAAGAGTATAAAGCAAGAAGTGTACTAGAAATAAGAGCTTCAATTTCTTTAAATCCAAAAACAGATTTTCTATTTCTGTATTTACATGGGGAGGGAAAAAATTTTGAAATGAACAACAATTTTTATTCCGTTTATTTCAGAAAGACTTTTAACAAGTTAGTTACCAATTCTCAATTGTATATTTTGTTTACGAATTTGGAACCCGATTCTTCATACGGAATAGCTCAAACAATATCCTATCAACTGAAAGAAAAAATTAGGGTAAATTTTTTCATCAATAAATCTCTAACCAATGAGGTTTTTAATAAAACATTAGGGGTTCAATTTTATTTTTAAAGTTTTGTAAACTAATTACTTTAAAATTTGTGGCACAGTAAAACTAGTACTCAGCCACCGAGCAGTGGGTAGCTGCATATCGTATATGATAAAAAAGGGAATGAGATATGGCGAATTTCATATCTTTAGATGATAGGATTTTTAAAAACATTTTTAGAGAGAAAATGAAATTGGGGAGATAATAATCCAAGGTTGAGCGAATGGCTTGGGTGGATCAAAGGATTAATTTCGGTCTTAATTATATATCATCATTTTGTCAACTAGACTTTCATGGTTTTTGTAATATGAATATTGATTTAACTAATAAAAATGCACTTATTGGAGGAAGCAGTCAAGGCATTGGTCTTGCAATTGCTCAACGTTTGGCAAGTTCTGGAGCAAATGTTACACTCATGGCAAGAAATGAATCTGTATTAAGAAAAGCTGTGAACGAATTAGATCAAAGTAAAGGTCAAAATCATCAATTTTTGATTGTTAACTTTTCCGATTACAATGGATTTAGTATACAAATTGATGACTATTTTAAGAAAAATAATATCGATATTTTGGTAAACAATACACAAGGCCCCCCGCCTGGTAAAGCCTTGGAAAAAGAAATAAATGACTACCAAACTGCTTTCGATTTACTTTTCAAATGTGCTATACATACAACAAGTTTAGCTATTCGAAATATGAAAAATCAAAGTTGGGGTCGGGTTATCAATGTTTCCTCTATCTCGGTGAAGGAACCCTTAAACAATTTAGTGCTGTCTAATAGTTTGCGTGCAGCCCTGGTCACTTGGGCTAAAAGCCTGTCTATTGATATGGCAGAATTTAACATTACCATCAATAATATTTTGACTGGTTTTTTTGATACAGAACGTTTAAATCAATTAAGTACAGCCAAAGCTAAACAACAGGGAAAAACGATTTCAGAGGTTAATAATGAGATTAAATCCATGATACCTATGAAACGTCTTGGAAAAGTTGAAGAGTACGCAAATTTAGTATGTTTTCTGGCATCTGAACAGTCGGCTTATATTACTGGAACTAATATCCCAATCGACGGAGGAGTTTTAAGGTCTTTTTAATAAAATAATTTTCAATAAATAGGATTTCAAATAATTAAAAATAGTTATTAGTATATTTTTTTTGAAATTATAGGGTTATATTTTAAAAAAGTAATTGTCTCCTCTTTTGAAGGAATAGAAGTTTGCGCACCCTTTATAGTTACTGATAAGGAGGCAGCAGCATGGGCCTGTGCAATTGCTTTCTCAATCGGAAGATTTTCAGAAATTGCATTTGCTAGATATCCATTGAATACATCTCCAGCAGCGGTAGTATCAATAGCATTAACTACTGGCACATTGAACTCATATCCGCCGAGATTGCTAAGCCAAATGCTTCCTTTTCTACCACGTGTAATAATACAGTGCTCTACTCCTTTATTAATTATTTTTTTTGCTGCATCCAATGTGCTTTTCTTGTCAATTACTGATATTCCTGTAAGAAATTCTGCCTCTAGTTCATTAGGTGTAATCATCCATATTTTTTTAATGACCTCATCAGGTAATAATGCAGCAGGCGCAGGATTAATTATTGATCTCACTTTCTTATTGGAACAAAAATTAATTATAGAGGTAATTGTTTTAATGGGGATTTCAAACTGCATTAATAATAGATCTTCATTCATAATTTCATCCAGAAAAATCTCTACTCTATCATAAAAAAGTGTTGCATTTGAACCTGAAGCTACCGCTATAGAGTTTTCACCTTTTTTAGAAACAAAAATTTGTGCTATACCGGAGGGTTGATTCTTATCTATCAGTAAATATTTTTCCGGGAAATCCAGTGAAATAAAATATTTAATTAGTTCATTTCCAAAATTATCATTTCCTAATTGAGTAATAAATTTCACATCAGATCCGGCTTTTTTTGCAGCCACAGCTTGATTCGCACCTTTTCCACCAAATATTACTTGAGACTCACCACCAATAACTGTTTCTCCAATTTTAGGAATATGATCAAGATAAATAACTAAATCAGTATTACTGCTTCCAATTGTGAATAAGCTCATAATCTAATCAAATTAATTTTGCACCTATAATAGTACCTATACCAGCAATAAATAAAAAAAACATAGATGGAATTAACCAATAATTTTTTTTTGGAAGGTCCTTAAGTTCATTCCAAATAAAAACTCCCCAGATGGCAGCAACCAAAGTAGCCCCCTGACCAAGACCATAAGCAATAGCTGGACCAGCTTGCTCTGAAGCAATTATATTGAAGGACATTCCAATCCCCCATATCACTCCACCTAGTATACCAATTGAATGAAGTTTTAAAGTACCCATAATGAAATAATCTTTAAAGGAAACCTTTTCACCGGAAAATGGACGATACATGATTATTGTATTGAAAAGAAAACTAGATAATAATATTCCAAGAGAAAAAACAACCAAAGCTGAATATGGGGTTAATTTACCTGATTCTGGTGAAACAAAATCAGAAGTCATTGAACTAGCAACATATTTATAAAAAAATCCCATTGCAACTCCAGCTGCGGCAGAAAATAATATTCCTTTTATAGGTTTCTCTTTAGTATTTTGTAATGTTTTCTTGTAGGCAATCCCATCAATAATTATTGCTAGAGTAACTAGTATAACTCCACAAAAAAGAACAACAGGATCTCCTTCAGGATGCATTAGAAAGTTTGTAAAGACCCCTAAAACTAATGCAATTCCAATCCCGATTGGAAAAGCAATTGCCATTCCAGCAATTTCTATTGCAATTACCAATAATAAATTAGCAAAATTAAAAATGACACCCCCTAAAAAAGCAGAATTCAAATTATCGATTTTGGCCTGCCTAAGATCAATTATAAAGCTTCTACCCTCATCACCAATTGATCCAAGAGTAAATGCAAAAATTAATGTTATGAGTAAAATTCCTAAAGTATAGTCCCAGTAAAAAAGCTGAAATGGCCATTGTTGACTAGCCATTTTCTGAGTATTGGCCCATGAACCCCAACACAACATAGTTATGATACAAAAAAATACTGCGAGTGGGTAGTTGTCAATTATAAACATTGAAAATAAATTTTATTCAATTTAAAAAAAGCATTACAATTCAATCATTTGTTTTTTATTTTTATGGAAAATCAAAATCAATTGATAAATTCATTCAAAGGTTAAAAATTTGAATCATGAAAAAACTTATTTTAATTTCAGTCATAATTTTTTTAAATTCTTGCTCCTCAGAAATAGGTTCAAAGCAAAACATCATTAAAGATGATAATCTAGAGTATAAAAATTATACCCCTACTGGTAAGGAAATCATTGTGTCAAGAAATGATTATTTTAATAGACTCAAAGGATTTTGGCTCGCACAATGTATTGCAAATTGGACTGGCCTCGTTACTGAGAATGATAAAATTGGAAATATTGGTAAATCTAAGACAGGGGATTTTTATACAAGAGAGGATTGGGGAAAGAAAGATGAACTGAATTTACCTAGTAATAAGGTTGATCGATATATAGATTTTGTTTTTGAAGGGACCGATGGGATGTGGGGAGCAGACGATGATACTGATATTGAATACATGTATCAACATTTACTTTACATGAATAAAACATCAAAATTAAGTGGGAATCAAATTCGCGATGGATGGTTAAAACATATAAAACATGAAGAACAAAACTATTTGTGGGTTTCAAACCAAAGAGCTCTAGATCTAATGATTAGCGGAATTGTTCCGCCAGAAACAAGTGATCCTGTTAAAAACCCTGATTTTGACATGATTGACGCACAATTAACAACAGAAGTATTCGGGTTTTACTCACCTGGAAGACCAGACTTTGCTATTGAAATGGCTGAGCTTCCGATTAAAACAACTGCGAGATTTAATGCTGAATGGATTTCAAAATTTTATGTTTCTATGTATTCTTTAGCGGCTAATTCCAATCCAAACCTCAGCATTAAAGAAAATTTATTAATCATGGCAGATAAATCCAGAGATCAGCTACCAAATGATTCATATGCCTCAAAAATGTATGATTTTGTAAAGAAACAATACAATGAGAGTCTTCCATGGGAAACCATTAGAGATAATGTTTATATAAGATATCAAGTAGAAGAAAAAGATGGTTATGATATAACATCAAGAAATTTGAAGTGTAATGGATGTTTTGCAGCTGGAATCAATTTTGCGGCAAGTTTAATCAGCTTATTTGCTGGCGAGGGAGATTTAAAAGAAACTATAAAGTTGGGATCTCTTATGGGTTGGGATTCTGACAACCCAACAGCCACTTGGGGAGGGCTTATAGGATTTATGATTGGTCATCATGGTGTTGAAAAAGCTTTCAATAGGGAGTTTTCTGAAGATTATAATATTCATAGAACAAGGCAGAACTTCTCAAATGGAATAGATAACTTCACAAATATGGCAAATGTTGGAGTTTTTATCACTGATAGGGTAGTTCAAGAGGAACTTGGAGGGGGAATTGATCTAGAAAAAAACCTTTGGTATATCCCTAAAACAACAAATTAAAATAAAGTTTTTATTTACACCAATTTGGAGTTTTTATATTACAATTTATTAAAAACAGGGACAGCTGAAGTAATTGAATTGAGACTAACCAATATAAGTTGGAATAACAAAATTCCAGCAATTACTCTAACTAGCGAATATTTAATATTTTAGAAAACTTTAGGTATTTATCTTTTCCAATAATTGCATTAAGCATTTCAAAATTCATATCTATTTTTTCAACCAAATCAATAGTTTTAACCTTTATTTGAATAGACTCTTTGGGTGGAATAACAAATACTTTATCGTCTTCATGTAATGTATATTGTCCTCTATAATTTAGAATAAACGGTATTGAGGACAGATTTGATATATTGACCAATACTATTTTGGTATTTTTAATGTAAAATGGTTGTGAAAATTCTAAGTTTGAATTTATTACTGGTAATAAATTTTCTGGCTTTCCAATAATTATGTCTTTGTACCAAACCATTGTTTTACCTCTAAACAGACCATTTTTTATACTATTTATATCATTATCCTCACAAAGGACAAATGTCATTGGTCTATGTCCACCGTACTGTTCAAACTCCCAATTTGCTATACCATGAACGTCTGATGTTCCCAAAATAGTAAGATTATTTTCAATAGCAATTTCAAGGGCTTCAATCGATAAACCTACGTTTACCACTTCAATCCCGTGAATAAACTTCTTTTTAATCAACTCTTTATGAATTGGCTCTAACTTGGCGATTCCATTTGGTCTTCCAGGCCACCAGTTTGGATGATTTATAAAAACAAATGCATTTTGCTTGTTGGCTTCAATAATTCCAGAAATTGAATCTTTATGAAGAAGTGAATTAGCATCTTTAATAAAAACTGCATTTAAATGTCCCGGAGGCATAGATCTGGTAATTTCTGCTCCGAGTACGACATTTAAACCTTTGCCTTGTGCATATTTATTTGCAATCTCAAACGACCTATTTTTATTTGGATTTGGTATATCGGTCTTATGTGGTTGATATTCTAGATGATCAGTTATCGAAATTAAATCTAACCCCTCTCTTAATGCCTCATCAACCCTTAAATCTGGCCATACAAAACCATCGGAAAAAACAGTGTGAATATGAAGATCTGTGCCTATTAAAAAAGTATTTTTCGGATTTTTAAAAGATTTTTCTTGAGAATATATACTCAAACTAATACTAAAAAGGAATAATATAAATTTTACTTTATCAATTATTTTAGTAGTTTCTGGATATTGCTTGATCAATTTCTACCTAAATTGTATTAGTTTATTTTGGGACTCAAGTCCAATAATTTATTCTAAGTATATTACTAACCTCAATTGAACGATTAAAAAAACAGTTCAGTTTTTTGTACCTTCACAAAAATTAAATTCAAATTATGAAAAAATATTTATCAATTTTTTTTATTTCGGCTTTTTTGGCAATATCAATAGCATGTGAAAAGGATGACGATGATCACGATCATGATGATCATGATGGCCACGATCATGGTAGTTTGGTTGTTGAATACCAGTCTAATTTAGTCTAGTTTTAAGACATATTAACCCTCACCTAACTAAAGTGAGGGTTTTTTTATTTGTACTATTTTCTCATCCTGAATCTTAGTTAATATGTGTTACATTTATTTTACTTTAGTGATATGAAAAAATACTTGAAATACGCATTCTTTTTTGGGATCATTAAAAAGGCGGTGATCCTTATATTTTTATTATTGATTAGCAGTTGTTCAAAAGAAGATAAAGAATCATTTTTAGAGAGATACAATGGGATCTCTTGGGAGCTTGAAAATTCTAATGATGGGTTTCGTCCTATTGGGTCTGATGAAGTAT
>NZAX01000102.1 GCA_002687665.1 Flavobacteriaceae bacterium | reverse complement strand
GGTCTTTTTACAAGATGTTACCGGTTTTATGGTGTGCAGTAAAGCTGAACACAATGGTATCATTAAAGACGGAGCAAAAATGGTCAACGCTATGGCTAACTCAGTGGTGCCAAAGTTTACGGTTGTCATAGGCAATTCCAACGGTGCAGGTAATTATGCCATGTGTGGTAAGGCCTTTGATCCAAGAATGACTCTATCATGGCCAGGTTCTAAAATAGCTGTAATGGGAGGCGAACAGGCTGCCAAAGTTTTGATGCAAATTGAAAAATCAAAACTCCAAAAGGAAGGTGAAAAAATTGATCCTAAAAAAGAAAAAAAACTCTTAAAAGAAATCAAATCTCGATACGATAAACAAACACGTGACTATTATGCTGCTGCCAGAATGTGGACTGATGCCATCATTGACCCAATAGAAACTCGAAAATGGATTAGTATCGGGATCGAGGCAGCAAATCACTCACCTATAAAGAGGAAATTTAATATGGGCATCCTTCAGGTTTAAGAGATTTCTAATGTCCTAACAGTTTTACTCCTCATGTATTTTCCGTTATTTCTTAAAATTTTTGAAACAAAATAAAAAGCCTTTGGCACTTCGAATTTCTCCAAGGTCTTAATCACTGCTATCTGTTTCTCTGCCTCTTTGACACGTACACTATCACCCTCCACAACCATTATAAGTTTCTGACCCAAAACTTTGTCAGGAATACCATACAGAAAAAAAGGAAATTGAATATAGTTAGCTAATTTTTGTTCAACAACCTCTGGTGAAATTTTGACACCACCACTATTAATAACATTGTCTCTTCTTCCTAAGTAAGTAAAGGTTTTTTTGTTGTGAATTTCAACTAAATCATTGGTTTGGATCAATTGATCTGTTATATCTGGAGCATCTACAACAAGGCATCCCTGTCCATCAACATTAAGATGAATCCCATCTAAGGCACGGAAAGGTTTTTTAGGAAACGAAAGTTTTGAAGCTGCAATATGAGTAATGGTCTCCGTCATGCCATATGTCTCGTAACAATTGTCATGTAAGGAAACTAATTTATCATACAATTCGGGATAAATCGGAGCCCCACCAATGATAAGAGTTTTGATTTGGTGGAGTCTTCCTAAACTATGGTGAGCTTGCAAAGGAGTCATTGCAGCAAAATCATATGAACTGTAGACATCCCTCATGGGTTGAGTGGTGGGTTGAACTAAGTCCAATGACAATCCTAAAATCATCGCACGAACTAACATCATTTTTCCAGCAATAAAATCAGCGGGCAAACAATGTAAAGCTGAATCACCTATTTGAACATCAAAAAAATCTCCGGTTCGAATTGCTGAGTTAACCATCGCTTGTTTTGAGAGTTTAATGATCTTTGGATCTCCTGTAGAACCCGATGTTTTAACATTGATAAATTCCTCTTTGTCCATCCAATCCATGATGAATTTTCCAATAGCAACCTCATAAGGGACACCTTCTTTGATAAAATCATAGCCTATGTCCTTCAATTCATCTGCAGAAAAATAGTATCCTTTGAGTTGAAATCTATTATGAATCTTTGTGTAGTGTGGTGTATTCATTAAAATTTATTTGTTAATTGACTCAACCAGTTTTTCCATTTGTACTTTTTAGCAAAAATAAAAACGATCAATGGGTAGATTACCAATAAAGTCATGATAAGTTCAACACCCAATGAAGGCTCTGAGTTATCAATTAATAAAGATTCTGTTTGGAAAGCAGTCCATGATGCTGTTACCAATAAAGCAGTCACTAAATTATTGGCAGCATGAAATCCCAAAGCCAATTCTAAACCCTCATCCATTAAGGTGATCAGTCCTAAAAACAATCCGGTACCGATGTAATACCAGATCAAATGAATCCCCAATTTATCAATTTCAGGATTCCAAATGTGTAACAATCCAAAAAGTATTGAGGTAGTCAACAAAGGCATCCAGCGGTTTTTAAAAAGCAATCCAAAGCCCTGCAACAAATAACCTCGGAAAATAATTTCCTCCAGAGTTGTTTGAAGAGGGATCATAACAATGCTAATCAGAAATAAAATCAGAAAAGTAAGGGGTTTAAAATTCCAGATAAAATCCTCTGGACTCATCCAATAATCAAAAAAAACCATAAGTGCAGAAACGGATCCCCATAACATAAAAGAAAAGAAGATTTTTTTATAATCAACTCGATTTCTTGATGTAATCAAACTTAAAATTGATTGGTTATGAAGTCTGGTCACTACCAAATAAACAAACGGAAGTACAACAGCAAAGGGGAGTAAAACCAAAAATAAAGTCAAATTCGAAGGTAGGTTAGTAAATAAATCTTGTTGATTGTGAAACCCCTCAACAATATCAGATTGGGAAATAATATAAAGGGATAAAGGAATCTGTCCAATTATATGGAAAAAAACAAAAATAAGTGAACCCTTCAAGTAATCTACAAATCGCTTATTTTCTGTCTTAGTTTGTTCTAAATACCTCATATAGTTGGAATTTTCCAATTTTGATTTATATCAAAGTATAAGTTGCCTTTAATTACACTCATAGGAGACTCAAAGTTATTGGTGAATAAGTTTCCTGTTCCTAAGCCCTGATGATTTTTTACAGAAAGTGAAAAAGTCCATTGGGCAATGGCATTTAACCCAATATTACTCTCTAAGGCACTAGTCACCCACCACCCTATAGAGCGCTCTTGGGCTAAGGCAATCCACTCCTCACAGGATTGAAACCCTCCCAATAGAGAAGGTTTTAAGATCAAGTAATTTGGCATAATTTTATCTAACAAAGCAATTCTTTCTTCTTTTTTAATGACCCCAATGAGTTCCTCATCCAAAGCTATTGGGATGGGCGAATTGATACACAATTCTCGCATGGCTTCAGCTTGGCCTGAAGCAATGGGCTGTTCTATAGAATGAATCTCCAAATTCGACAAAGATTGAAGTTTATCCATTACCCCCTCGGGAGCAAAAGCCCCATTGGCATCTACCCTCAACATGATTTTTTCAGTACTGTAATTATTTCGAATTTCCTCTAACAATGAATACTCCTCATTGAAATCCAAAGCACCAATTTTGAGTTTGATACAATCAAAACCTTGGGAAATTTTTTCTTCAATTTGAGCTTTCATATATGATCGATCACCCATCCAAACCAACCCATTGATAGGAATCTTATCTACCCCTCTCGTAAATGGTGAGGGAAAAAGTTGGAAGGGATCTTCTGAATTAAGCGATAATAAAGCTGTCTCATAACCCATCTGAATCGATGGAAAACATTGAAGTGACTCAACAGACAACATTTCATTTTGATTAATCCGTTGACATAAAAACTTAAGTTGATCCTCATAATCAGGTTGATCGTCTGAACTCAACCCTCTAAAAAGACCACACTCACCAACTCCTGTTTTATTTCCATCGGTCAAAAATAAAAACCAAGTTTCTTTCTGCCTCAATACCCCACGAGAAGTAACACCTGGACACCTAAACTTTAAGACATATCTTTTATAATGGGCTTTCATTGAAAACGGTAATAAATCATAAACAGCGTAAGAGATACAAAAAAAGTTGACAGTGCAAGTTGTTTTAGCAATGGATCGTAAGCTTTGGGTTCACGAATTTTAGCCACCTGATAGAGATGAAGAAAAATTGGAAGCATGATCAGTAATGACAAGGGGTATTCTTTAACAAAAGCTGTACCCATTCCGAAAAATAAAAATAAGGCTCCCAAGATCATCAAAAGATAATGATAGTATTTTCCTTTTTGGCTTCCCAAATACACTACCAAGGTGTTTTTTTGTGAATTCTTGTCATTAGTAATATCTCGCATATTGTTGAGGTTGAGGACTCCCACACTTAGTAATCCAATTGCTGTTCCCAAAAATAGAGAAGTACTATCAATGGTTTGAACCTGAAGATAGTAAGCCCCTACTACACTTACCCATCCAAAAAAGAGGAAGACAAATAAATCACCTAAACCATGGTATCCATATGCAGCTCGACCAACTGTATATCTGATGGCAGACCAAACCGCTGCCAAGGCAAGCGCGATGTAAAAGAAAGAAACCAACAATTGATCTCCTCCAAAAGCCAAATAAATCAAACTTAGGGACAATAGGACTGAAATCAATGCAGTAATCACAATCCCTTTTTTTAAGGCTTTGACCGAAAGTAATCCTTGTTGTAATGTTCTTTCAGGCCCTACTCTATTGGAATTATCCGTTCCTTTTATCCAGTCTCCATAATCATTGGCAAAATTAGAAATTATTTGAAAAGCCATGGCAGTCAAGATGGAAAGGGTAAAAATGCCTAAAGAAAAATTTTCTTCCTTGGATGCAATGGCATTTCCGGTAATGATCCCTGCAACAGAAAGTGGCAGGGTTCTTAATCGAGCGGCAGCCAACCAAACTGAAAATTGAGTACTCAAAAGAATTAAGGAAATTTAGGGTACTGTTTGAAATTGGGGTCTCTTTTGTCAAGAAAAGCTTGTTTCCCTTCCTGTGCTTCGTCCATTAGATAATACATCAAGGTGGCGTCTCCGGCTAATTGCATCAATCCGTGCTGACCATCCAATTCTGCATTCAAACATCTCTTAATCATACGCAATGCTAAATGGCTTCTTTTTTGCATCAATTTACACCATTCCAAAACAGTTGTCTCTAACTTATCTAAAGGAACAACTTTATTGACCAATCCCATTTTTTCAGCTTCGTTAGCGGAGTATTGCTGACAGAGAAACCATATTTCTCGAGCTTTCTTTTGTCCCACATGCCTTGCCAAATAGGACGAACCAAAACCACCGTCAAAACTACCTACCTTTGGACCGGTCTGTCCAAAAATGGCATTTTCACTGGCAATAGTTAGATCACATACAACATGCAAAACATGACCGCCTCCAATAGCGTAGCCATTTACCATCGCAACAACGGGCTTCGGCAATTCTCTGATTCTTTTGTGTAAATCCAGTACATTCAGTCTTGGAACACCGTCTTCTCCTACATACCCTCCAACACCTTTCACATTTTGGTCTCCTCCGCTACAAAAAGCCTTTTCACCAGCTCCAGTAAGAACCACAACGTCAATATCAGTACGCTCACGACAAACCTCCATTGCTTCTAACATTTGTATGTTAGTCTCAGGACGAAAGGCATTATAAACTTCGGGGCGGTTGATCGTAATTTTTGCAACACCCTCGAATAACTCAAATTTGATATCACTGTACTTGACTAGACTTTCCCACTTAATCTTTTCCATAGGTTATATTTAAATTTCAAATTTAACACATTTGCATGGCTTTAAAGAAATTTAGTAGGATACTGTCATTGATTTTTCTTGGGGTTTTAATCTCTAATAATTTAGGTTGACGAGATGGCTTAAAGAAATTTTTTAGTGCCCATTTTAATCCGGCATTAGTTTTAACTACTTTATAATTTAAGCCAAATGCCCTCGAAATTTGTCTGGCATCTCTATTGTGTACAGTTTCAAAATATGTATCGTATTCAGGACTGTCATTCTCTCCTGGAAGAATTCTAAAGATTCCCCCCCCTTGGTTATTGATTATAATAACCCTAAAATTAGATGGAATGTGATTATTCCACAATCCATTGATGTCATAAAAAAAACTGAGGTCTCCGGTGATTAATAAGCTTGGGTTTTGATTGATAAGGGCAGCTCCCACAGCGGTAGCTGTAGACCCATCAATACCACTGGTTCCTCGGTTGGAAAAGACTTCTGCCCCCTTAGGCATATCAAAAAGCTGAGCATACCTAACCGGTGAACTATTGGCCAATTGTAGATGTATTTGATCTGGAAGATTTGAGAAAATTGTTTCAAAGGCTTTCAAATCAGAAAACGGAATTTGGCGTAAATAAGCATTTCCTTTTTGGAGTTGCGATTGATATTGATTTAAAACTGATGATTTGTAATTCGTCTTTGGAGCTTGATAATCGTTTAGTAATTCAGAAAAAAAAGAATTGACAGTCATGGAAAAATGCTTTGTCAAACAATAGTAGGTGTCGTAAGCACGGAAAGGATCAACATGCCAGTGCTCTTGAGGTGAATGACACCTCAACAGTTTTTTAATTTTTTTTGAAACCACCATACCCCCAAAAGTCAATAGTATTTGAGGTTTTAGAGTTTCAAAAAAAACATGATTGCCCATTTCCAAAGGAGCAATCAAAGAATCAATTGAATTTACAGCATTTGAAGAACGTAAATTAGAAGTGGTTTCAGTCATTAGAATTACAGAGGGATCGGCATCTATCAAGTCCAGCCATTGTTGATCGATTACATTAGGATCATTAACCCCAACTAAGATTAGCTTTTTCTCGGCATTTTTCCATTGTTTTTTAAAAGTTTTAAAATCTACATTGGGATGGTAAAACTCGGGTTCAGTATTAAGAGTTATTTTGATAAGCGAGGTAGTCATTCCGTACAAGGGTTCCTCCATTGGAACATTCAGGTGAACAGGTCCACTTTTTTGAATGGCATGGTTTAAAACCCTATTGATTTGATCTTCATTTTCCTTTTGGATTTCCTTCTGTTTGATATCAATCTGTTTTTGAGTTGCTTTGGAAGAAATCAACTTTTGATTGGGGTTTTCAAATAAAGTATCAACAGCGTGGATTACATCTGGTCTTAGATAGCCAAAATCGACCAAATGCGGTTCGAAAACTCCTTTTTGTTGGATAGTTTGACCATCTCCAATATTAATGCGATGAGGCATGCGATCTGCAGAAATGATGACCAATGGGATGTTACTGTAAAAAGCCTCTGCCACGGCTGGGTAAAAATTGAGTAATGCAGAACCAGAGGTGCAAACCACTGCAGTTGGATTATTTAGTTGCTGTGCCATGCCCATGGCAAAAAATGCAGCCGAACGTTCGTCTACAATACTATAGGTCCTAAAAAAAGGATTTTCAACAAAACCGTAAGTCAAAGGAGCGTTTCTAGAACCAGCACAAATCACAATATGTTGAATGTCCTTGATTTTACAGAATTGAACAACCGTTTGTGCTACTGGAATCTCTGGATATTTAATCGATCTACTCCCTGTTTTTTTCATTTACTTAGCTTGACAAAAATACAAAACGCAAAGGGATTGATCCTCTAAAATATTCTAAAGAGCAGCCAATAAGGTTTTAGATTTGTTTAGTGTTTCCTCCCACTCTTTTTCTGGCTCACTGTCTTCTGTAATTCCTGCTCCGACATACAACACTATACCCTTAGGAATAATTTGAGCACACCGAAGGTTCACAAACAAATCGATTTGATCTTCCCCCATCACTGGACCAAAAAATCCAGTATAGTAAGCACGATCTAGGTTTTCATGATCGGCTAGAAAACGCATTCCTTCATCCACAGGAATTCCACCTACTGCAGGAGTAGGGTGGAGTTTTTTGAGGAGTAATGTTGGATTAATATTCTGGGCTTCTACCGATAAATCATTACATAAATGTACCAAATTACCTGCCCTACGGGTATAAGTTTCTGAGCATTGAAGCACTGAAGATGGAAAAAAATCTTCTAAATTCCTTTGAAGTGTCTCTTTGACCCAGCCTTGTTCTTTTTTTTCCTTGTCTCCCCAATCGTAAACTTCATGAATATTATAAGGTAAAGTTCCTGCAAGTGCCATAGTAGTGAGACGACCGGGTTGCACCGAAAAAAGTTGTTCGGGGCTAGCACCGATCCAAGTCTCTCCCTTCGGGTGATGCC
>NZAX01000101.1 GCA_002687665.1 Flavobacteriaceae bacterium | reverse complement strand
CCCCCTTGTGGAGTGAAACTTTAGAGGAGTTTGATGACATAGCCTTTATGGCTTTCCCAAGAATTTTGGGTTATGCCGAAATAGGATGGACTGATGTTAGTCAAAGAAAATGGAGGGATTTTTCTCATAGATTATCCTCACATGGACAAATTTTGGAGGCTTTAGAGGTCAAATATTATCCATCAACAGAAATAGATTGGAAGTAAATTATTAAATATAATATTAAGATCTGTGGATTATAGAAGTTGGACTTTCAGATTTCTCCATTTCACTTTGATACCTCCACCATCATGAATTTGAAGTGCAATAGAACCCTTACCACGGCCTATTTTTTCATCCGTAAAAGAAACCATTTGAGTTCCGTTGATCCAGGTAGTAACTTTATCACCCACAACTTTAATTTTCATTCGATTCCAATCCCCCATTTTTAGAGCCTTATCTTTTTCTGGATCTGGTTTAATTAACCACCCCCTCCCATAGGATTCGTAGATGCCACCACTGTTATTTCCTGGAGGAGCAACCTCCACTTGCCATCCACTTATTTTGGTTCCCTCTAATGTTGAGCGAAAAAAGACACCACTATTTCCGTTTGCATCCTGTTTGAATTCTAATGTAAGTATAAAGTCATTGTAATATTTTTCGGTAGAGAGATAACCGTATTTTTCATCAGGTCCACTTTCACAGACCAATAAACTATCTTCAACATACCAAAGTTCGCTTCCGTGGATTGTCCATCCACTCAAATCTTTTCCATTAAAAAGTGTGGTTTTTTGTGCATATCCAAATATTGTCATCATTAGGAATAAAAGAGGGATGCTTCTGTTTTTCATTTTGATGGAAATTAATACAACAATTTAACTAAATTTTGGAATCTAAAATTTTATTTCTGTTAGGAAAAAGAATAATTATTATGTCTAATAATCTTCTAGTTTGTAGAAAGCAAAAAAAATTCAAAGAATCTAATTTTTTGTCAAGTCTTGTCATATTAATATAAATTTACCAGACATTGTATATAAACCAGTAAATTTCAATTGTAGCGAGAGGGAGACTTGAACTCCCGACCTCCGGGTTATGAATCCGACGCTCTAACCGGCTGAGCTACCTCGCCATCTTCGATGCGCAAATATAAAATTATAATTTTTAGTGAGGCTTTGAACTTTCAAAAAAAATAACCTCTTATAGTGGCACCTAAACTTTTTTATATATATTGATCGAAAAATTGCCTTGATGAGTAAAAAAACCTTTTTTTCTGTAGAGTATGATTTTCAAGCCTCTCCCCAATTGTTGTTTCAATACCTTTCTACACCCTCTGGTTTGTCCGAATGGTTTGCTGACAACGTGAATTCTAGAGGTGAAAACTTCGTTTTTATATGGGATGACACAGAAGAAAAGGCAAAGTTGATTCAAAATAAGTCTAACGAAAGAATTCGATTTCAGTGGGACACTGGTGAGGATGACGATGCGGACTATTATTTTGAGTTTAAGATTGAGGTGGATGAGATCACTAAGGATGTTTCCTTGGTTGTCTCTGATTTTGCTGATGAGGATGAATTAGATGAATCGAAACTGCTTTGGGACAGCTTGATTTCTGATCTAAAACAGGTTCTAGGTTCTGCCTAAATCTTTTTCCATGATTAATTTTAATGGTAAATGCTTTTCCAGCTTTAGAGCTGCTCCTGAAGAATTACTCAGTTGCCTTACATCTATTCCAATACACTCACATGAAATGGTTCTAATTAAGGGTAGAATAAACCAACTAGAGGCCCATTATTTTTCAATCATGGCAGCCCTTAGAAGATTCAGAGTAGAAATTCCGATGCACTTCACCTTGGATTTTATCCAAGAGCAAAGCCATCAATTGAATGACTTTAATAAAAAAAACAATGAAATTCAGATCTTGAGCCTTAAATTTTTCAGGATGAAAGAACCCACAAATAAGTCACCAGTGAGTCCGATTTGTTTTTTAATGCAAATGGGTGAATCTTCAATAGACGCTACGAATATAGAATTGACTCTTTACAAAGATCACTATATTTTTGCCAACGATTATTCTAATCTTTTTCAGACCAATAATTCTTTACGGGAATTAGGCAAAGTATTTGCCTACGAAAATGGTTTTGGAGCGGCATTTCTTGTTAACAACCACAAAAGATTGGTGGAGAGCACACACGGTGCTGTATTTTTGATCAACTCTGACGGCATTCAAACTCCCCCTCTATCTGAGGGAACGGCTAATACCGTTCTTCGTTCTTCTTTTATCGAATTTCTTAAAAAGGAAATTAAAATTCAGGAAATTGAAACCAAAATCGCTATTTTTTCAATACAGCAAGCTCAAGAGGTTTTTTTGATTTCCTCAGCCAATGGATTTATTCACGTCACAGAATTCAGAAAGAAGAAATTCGAAATAGAAAAGTCTATTTCCCTACGAAAACAATTTTTCCATTACTTGAATCGTTAGTTGTGATAGGGATTTTCAGGGGTATTAGACCATATCAAATACTTGCCTCCCAGGGCTTTCATTTGATCTTTCCATAAGCTTTCCGTTTTGTGGGATAAAATTTTAGCTTGAAAAGAGTTTTCAACTACTACCCAGGAATTAGCTCCAATTTCTTGTCTTAATTGATCACTTGACCAGCCTGAATAGCCCAAAAAGAATCGGATGTCCTTGGTGCTTAAAATACCATCATTTACTAATGCTAATACCTTTTCAAAATCACCACCCCAAAATAGCTTATTGTCTACTTTTATACTTCCAGGTATCAAATGTCCAGCATTATGTATAAAAAACAAGTTGTCTTGTTCTACTGGCCCGCCGTTATATAGTGGAAAACTCATTTTGATTTCAGGTAAAACATCCTTGATTTCATAGCTTAGGGGTTTATTGAGAATGAACCCTAGAAAACCAGACTCTTTTTTTTCAACCATGATCACGATGGATCTGTGAAAATTTTGATCCCCGAATACTGATGGCTCTGCAATAAGTAATTTCCCCGACTCCATTTATTTAATTTGTGTAGGTTTTAAGAAAATAATTTAGTGATTTATTGGTTAAATCCCAAAAAAAAAGCCTCCCGATGGGAAGCTTTAATAGTTTTTGGTTTTGATGTTTAGTTTACAGAGCTTGACAATTCAGCACCAGCTTTGAATTTAACAACATTTTTGGCTGCAATCTTGATTGTGGCTCCAGTTTGTGGGTTTCTACCGTCTCTCGCAGCTCTTCTTGAAACTGACCAAGACCCAAATCCAACTAGGGAAACGCGTCCTCCTCCTTTGAGTGTTTTACCGACACTACCAATTAATGATTCTAACGCTGCTTTTGCAGCTGCTTTGGAGATGCCAGCATCAGCTGCCATAGCATCAATTAATTCTGATTTGTTCATAATCTTAAAGGTTTATTATTACACACACAAATTTATACCCTTTCCCATAAGTCCAATGCAAAATCAGGTTAAATACCCATTATTGTTAATAAAAACCACTATTTGTTGATAATAGGGTGGCTTTAAACTCAAGAAACTTGTACTTTATTAGAAATTGAGTTACCATTTAAAAGATCAATGGCGTTCATTTGTTTTTTGTTTGGAAACTGCAAAATAATACAATTTAAAAATCCTGTAGGATGAGTGATCAGAATTTTATGATCCTTTATTATGACTTTTTTAGGATCAAAGGGATGATTTTCCTTTACCATTTCTGCCTTGAAGATTTTAATGATTGATTTTTTATCGTCTTCGATCCAATTAAACTTTGCCCCAGGGTAGGGAGACAAACCCTTTATTTTTGCTTGAATTGCGTCAAGAGGTTGATCCCAATCAATAAAAATATTTTCTTTATTAAGTTTTGGAGCAGCTTTTTCGGACCCTCTCACTTCTTGTTTTTGTGGAGTGATAGACCCCTTAAGGATACCTCTAATTGTATTGCAAATCAATTCGCTTCCTTTTTTAGCTAATTTATCGTGTAGGCTACCGGCGGTATCTTGTGTTTCGATATCAACTTTTTCCTGTAATAAAATTGCTCCGCTATCAATCTCTTCATTGATAAAAAAAGTGGTTACGCCACTGTACTTTTCTTGGTTTATAATAGACCAATTGATCGGAGCAGCTCCCCTGTAATTGGGAAGGAGCGATGCATGAAGGTTAAAGGTTCCTAGTGGCGGAATGGACCAAACCTCTCTGGGTAACATTCTAAAAGCAACTATGACCATCAAGTCGGGTTCCAGTTCATTCAATTGTTTTAAAAATTCAGGAGCTTTGAGGTTTGCAGGCTGTAGCACAGGGATATTTTTTGCTTCAGCAAAATGTTTTACTGCAGAAGACTTTATTTTTCTTCCTCGACCTGCGGGGCGATCGGGTGCAGTTACCACAGCGACTACATTGAACTTTTCTTCAACGACTTTCTCCAAACACGATTCAGCGAATGGAGGAGTGCCAAAAAAAATTATTTTTTTACTCATTTGAGGTAAAACTGATTTATTTCATTCAATCAGACTATTTTCTATTCCGTCATATTATGCAAAACTATCATAATGGAATCATTTTATGTTATTAATTGTAAAGCTATTTGACATTCACTCTGCGTCTCTTTCTTTTAGATTTGTTTTATTTACAACCTCACTTCTACAAATAGATTATTATTTTTTGCAGCTTTTTGCAGAACATTGTAGACAAGTAACTATCTTCTTTTCTCCAAAATATAATAGAATTTTATTGCGCTTACATTCGAATTCTTCATAGGCATAGTCAAGCATAAACTTAATCTTATTTGCTTTAAATTTATTGTTTTCTTCGGTTCTTATGAGAAAAGGATTAAGGGTGTAATTATCCTCTCTTGGAAGTTTCCAGTAGAGTTTTATGTCGGTATTTGACTGTTGATGTTCAATAATATTTTCCTTTTCCATCAAGCTTAGTTGTTTTTTAATTTCATCAAAATCCAAGCCCAAGAGGTCTACAATTTTTTCTAGATTAATTATATTCTCTTTACTGAATATTTCTTCGTAATTACGCATCAAAAACTGAAGTATTCTGGCTGCATCGTCTCCTTGTGTTACTCTCTCAATTGCTTCTGCTGGACTGCATTTGATTTTTAAATGTGTTAGTGTCTCATGCATGTGTCTCAATTCCAAAACACCCTCTCTCTCCAGTATTACAAAACAATTCTGTACCTTTTTGGGGTGAAACTGATAAACATCACAAAAGCTTTTGAAGTTGAGTTTGTAATCCCCTCCCTTCCCTTCACCGTAGGCAATTTGAAGATAGCTGCAAAGCTTTTTATAAAATTGTTTCACATATTTTGAGTCAGGAAGATGACTTAAAAATTGATTTTCTAATCGGTCTTTATCTGAAGGGTGAACCAAAAGAATAGCTTTTGAAGGTCGTCCATCTCTTCCTGCTCTTCCTGTTTCTTGATAATATGACTCCATACTTTCCGGCATGATCATGTGAACGACTTTTCTGACATTGCTTTTGTTAATTCCCATTCCAAATGCATTAGTTGCTACCATAATGGGATAAATATCATTTTTCCAATTTTTAAGAATTTGTTTTTTTTGTCTTGCTTCCACTCCACCGTGATAAAAAGCCGCTTTCAGTCCCAAGCTTTGGAGTTCTTTAGCGATATGTTCGGTTTTAGATCTTGATCGACAATAGATAATAACTGATTCATTTGGAGAGTTGATCAATAACCTTTTAAGTGTAGCCATTTTGTCTTCTGCATGTAGTACATCATAGTAAATATTTTTTCTTTCAAAAGAAGTACTAAAGATTTTGGGTTGGATCAAACCCAATGAAGTGCTTATGTCTTTTAATACTTTTGGAGTTGCTGTTGCCGTCAGAGCCATAATGGGGGTCTGGGGAAACAGGGGCCTTAAATTTTTTATAAGCCTAAAGGCAGGTCTGAAATCGTGTCCCCATTCAGAAATACAATGTGCTTCATCGATTGCTATGCCCTTTATTGGCAATTTTTCTATTTGGTTAAGGAATTCAGTACTGCTTAGTCTTTCTGGAGAAAAATAAATTATTTTGAAATTGCCGTTACGGGCATTTTCTAATTGACGATAAAGATCATTTTTGTCTACAATACTTTCAAAAAACATTGATTTAATTCCACGTTTGTTGAGTTGATTTACCTGATCTTGCATCAGTGATACCAGTGGGGAGATCACTATGGTTTGTCCCTGGTATAGTAATGCAGGCAATTGATAACAAACTGACTTTCCACCACCGGTGGGCAACAAAACTATACTGTCTTTACTTTGAAGGTAATGATCAATCACTTCTTCTTGTAAAGGTCTAAAGGTCTTTTTTTTCCAGTATCGCTCTAAATAGTCAAGCTTTTTCTGCATGATCCAAATACTCGAGTAAGGTCGAAATTCTTACTTCCGGGCTTTGAAAGGGAACTTCAACGGTGGGAATGTTATATTTTTGATAGGTCTTTTTGATGTAAAAAAATAGTTTTTGAGCTTCCTGAAAACCCTCCTTTCGTTCGTTGTCTTTGATATATATGGACTTCCGGGGAGGGAGGAGCAAGGCCAAATCATAAGGAAAACCAGAAGGGTCAAACTTACAGGAATCATAACTAACTCCTAGGCAATCCATGTAAGCCAATACATCATGTAATCCTCTATCAAAAAAGACATATGATTTCTTTGTTTTGTTTGAGCTTGGTTTTGAATTTTTATACTGTTCTTTTCTGCCGTTCCAAACTTTCTTACTAAAATCTAGAGGTTGTGTTTTAAAAATATTATTTTTCCCCTGTTTTTGAGCCCTTTTAATAAGGGTTCTCGAAAATTCATCGATACATTCATACCCCTCGACTCGCAACAAATTGACCAAGGTAGTTTTTCCACTTCCTGGCCCCCCGCTAATCACAATTTTTTTATTTTTAAATAGATTCATAAGTGATTCTAATATAACGGAGATATCAATTATATTTGTGCAAAATAATATTCCTTGATGAATTCAAAGGAAAAACCTGATGATTTTTACGAACGATTTCAAGAAAAATTGGAGAAATCGCAAAACTGGCCCGGTCTTTACATGTTCAAATTCATTACGAATTCGAACAGTCATCAGATCAATAAACTAAAGGATTTGTTTAACAATCCCACTGAGGGCGTTTCTTTGGTCAATTCCTCAAAAAAAAAGTTTCAAAGTCTGACCATAACTATTGAAATGAAATCCCCCCGAGAAGTGATTGCTATTTATAAAAAAGCGTCGGAATTTCAAGGGGTTATCATTTTGTAATTAATTATGGATTTAAACAGCTGATTATTTAGATTTTAGTAAATTGCAATAACCCAACTTCGCTTAAGACAAATTTTTCCCTTAATGGAAACTTTACAATACAATACAAAAAGAACCCAATTGGTCATACCTGAGTATGGCAGACATGTGCAATTGATGATCAATCAAATCATGGAGACCCAAAACCGTGAAGAGCGCAATAAAATGGCCAAGGCAGTCATTGGTATTATGGGAAACATGAACCCTCATCTGCGGGATGTTCCTGATTTTCAACACAAACTTTGGGATCAACTTTTTATCATGTCTAATTTTGAATTGGATGTT
>NZAX01000100.1 GCA_002687665.1 Flavobacteriaceae bacterium | reverse complement strand
ATGCCTCTTGGAATGGTTTGACACCCACGGATTATATTTTCCCAGCTTTTATATTTATCGTAGGAGTTTCCATTGTTTTGTCACTGACCAAGCAAAGTGAAAAAGGACTGAATAGAAATCAACTGGTTCAAAAAATATTTTTCCGGAGTATAAAAATTTATTTAATTGGACTCTTTTTGTGGCTATGGCCTTCTTTTGATTTTGGCAGGATCCGATGGGTAGGCGTATTGCCACGAATTGCCCTGGTCTATATGGTATGTGCTTTACTATTTCTCTATACCAAAAGAAAGACTCAATTGATCATTGCTATTGTAATTCTGGTGGGTTACTGGTTGGTAATGATGTACCTTCCGGTACCTGGAATCGGTATACCCGATTTAAGTGAACCCGGGAAAAACTGGGCCAATTATCTGGATCAAAATTATTTACCCGGTTATCTGTGGAAAAAAACCTGGGATCCCGAGGGTATTCTTAGTTCCTTTCCAGCTGTGGTGACTGGACTGCTAGGGATGATGGCAGGGTTTATTTTGATTTCCAACGTCGAATTTAAAGACAAGCTTTTACGATTATTCCTTTTGGCGACCACCTTGCTCATTTGTGGTGACATTGCGCAATATTTTATGCCGCTGAACAAGAGTATCTGGAGCAGTTCCTTTGTACTTATAACTGGGGGGATCAGTTGTTTGCTTTTGGCTTGTTTTGTCTATTGGGTGGATATTAAAGGTCAATACTCCAAATTTAAATTTGCACGTGTTTTTGGAGTGAATGCCATTTTTGCCTACACTCTGGCCGGTATTTTCTATACCCTTTTCTACAGCAAAAAACTCTGGGGCATTTCCCTCAGTGCAATATTTATGGAGCAGGCCATTACCATAGGAGTAGCGCCAAAATTAGCCTCTTTACTCTATGCCTTGTTTTATGTTTTTGTAATTTGGATACCTTCATACCAGTTGTTCAAAAGAAAAATCTTCATTAAGCTTTAAGGATAAAATCACACCCCTATTGATAGAACTTTTTCAGCTTGGTTTTATTTGTATATTTGGCGAGCTAAACCAATACAATGAAAAGTAAAAACACCTATTGGAAAACTAATTTGAGATATTTGGTTATCCTTTTATCCATATGGTTTTCCGTTTCCTTTGGGTTCGGTATCCTAATGGTAGACCAACTCAATCAAATTCAAATGGCAGGTTTCAAGCTGGGCTTCTGGTTTGCCCAACAAGGCGCTATTTACGTTTTTGTGATCCTGATTTTTGTCTACATCTACTTGATGAATCGATTAGATCAAAGATTTAAAAACAAAGATTAATGGAATTACAATATTGGATTTGGATTGCTGTAGGACTCAGTTTTACATTATATATTGCAATAGCAATTATATCAAGGGCTTCTTCTACAGGAGAGTTTTACATTGCCGGTAAGGGAGTACCACCTATTGCCAATGGAATGGCCACAGCTGCCGACTGGATGTCTGCCGCCTCATTTATTTCCATGGCTGGGATAATTTCTTTTAATGGTTATGACGGGTCAGTTTATCTGATGGGTTGGACTGGAGGTTATGTTTTATTGGCACTTTTGTTGGCTCCTTACTTAAGAAAATTTGGAAAATTCACCGTTCCCGATTTTATCGGTGATCGTTATTATTCGAATGTAGCACGAGGTGTAGCTGTTTTTTGTGCCTTGATTGTATCATTTACCTATATCGCTGGACAAATGCGTGGGGTAGGTGTGGTTTTTTCACGTTACTTGGAAGTTGATATTACAACCGGTGTACTTATTGGGATGTTGATTGTTCTTTTCTATGCTGTATTGGGGGGGATGAAAGGAATAACTTACACACAAGTTGCCCAGTATTGTGTTCTGATTTTTGCCTTTATGTTGCCTGCTATTTTTATCTCTTTGATGGTGACTGGTAATGCCATTCCCCAAATTGGCTTTGGTTCGTCAGGAAGTGATGGGGTTTATTTGCTGGATAAATTAGATGGTTTACACCGTGAACTTGGATTCCACGAATATACTTCCGGTAAAAAATCAACTCTGGATGTTTTTCTTATCACCGCTGCGCTGATGGTAGGAACAGCAGGATTACCACATGTTATCGTTCGTTTTTTTACTGTTAAAAAAGTGAGCGATGCTAGAAAATCAGCAGGTTGGGCTTTACTATTCATTGCCATTTTATACACTACGGCTCCTGCAGTAGCAGTTTTTTCAAGAACCAATTTGATCGAAACCGTAAGCAATAAAGCCTACGCCTCTTTACCAGAATGGTTTAACAAATGGGAGGCTACAGGACTTATTACACACGAAGACAAAAATCAAGACGGTATGATTCAATATCTAGCCGATCCTAAGATCAATGAATTGAAAGTCGATGCAGATATTATGGTATTGGCCAACCCTGAGATTGCTGATTTACCTAATTGGGTGATTGCCATTATGGCAGCAGGTGCTCTTGCTGCTGCACTTTCTACAGCTGCGGGACTTTTGCTTGTAATTTCTTCCTCTGTATCCCATGACTTAATCAAAAAAATGATCAAACCCGATGTGAGTGAAAAAGGAGAATTAATCGCCGCCCGTTTATCTGCCGTTGGAGCTGTGATGTTAGCAGCCTATTTTGGTATAAATCCACCAGGCTTTGTAGCAGCCACGGTAGCATTGGCTTTTGGACTGGCGGCTGCTTCCTTCTTTCCAGCTATTGTGATGGGGATTTTTAGTAAGAGAATGAATAAAGAGGGAGCTGTTGCAGGAATGGTGATTGGAATACTTTTAATGTTGTTTTATATGACTAAATTCAAATTTGGATGGTTTGGTGGTGGAACAGAAAAAGACTGGTGGTTTGGAATATCGCCCGAGGGATTTGGTTCTTTTGCCATGTTGGTCAATTTTTTTGTGTCTATAACCATTTCTAATTTTACCCCGGAACCCGACTCTGAAATCCAAAAATTAGTTGAAAACATCAGAAATCCAGATGAGAATTAAAAGTATTTATAAAATAAAAAACCTTTTTCTTCTGACCACACTGATTGCTTTTAAAAGTATTTCAGCCCAAGATAAAAAACCGCTTGACAACATTAATGTTACCGAAGTCTTAATGCATTTGGATTGGCCAAGAATGAACTATTTTGATGACCAAAACAAAGTGGTAGATCCTGAGATAAATGGTGGTCGTGTAGTCTTTATGGGAAACTCTATCACCCAAGGGTGGTCGCAATACATGCCTGAGATGTTTGACAACCAAAACTATATCAATAGGGGAATAGGTGGTCAAACGACCCCTCAAATGCTTTTGCGCTTTAGACAGGATGTGATCGCACTCCAACCAAAAGTAGTTGTTATTCTGGCTGGAACCAATGACATAGCAGGTAATACTCCGTTAAAGGACTTGGAGACCGTAGCAGGACATATGTTTTCGATGGCCGAGCTAGCCCTTGCGCATGACATTAAAGTGATATTATGTTCTGTAATTCCTGCTGCAGAATATCCATGGAGAAAGGGTAAGAATCCTCAAACTAAAATACCTCAGCTTAATCAAATGATCCAAAACTACTGTATTGAAAATGACATTTACTACTTGGATTACTTTAGAGCGATGACTAATGAAAAAAATGGTTTGATCAAAAGCTATGGCTACGATGGTGTTCACCCAAATGAGGAGGGTTATAAGGTTATGTCCTTATTGGTTGAGAAGGCTATAGACCGATTGCTTGAGCGATAATTGTATTGCCTATCAATCAAATTTTGAACCCAAAGCCACTACTTTTTGAATGATTTTTAGATCAGAAATGGGTTCACCATTAGTTGTTTTATCAAGCCCCCTACCGGATAGGTGTATTTCTTTAAAACCTTCTTTAAAAAAAACCTCACAATTTTGATCATTGATCATCCCACCTGGCATTATTACCAGTTCGTCTTTTGCTATATTTAGAAGTTCAACCAACAAAGCTAATCCCTTTGTTGCCATAAGTTGTTGCCCAGAGGTCAAGACACGATCAAATCCCAGATCCATTATTTTTTTTAAAGATTTCCTTGGTTGGACTACATTATCAAAAGCCCTATGAAAAGTCAAGTCCAACGGTTGTGCCATTTCAACCCATTTTTTTAAAAGATCTAGGGGAAGTGAATGGTCATCGTTGAGTGCGCCAATGACAATACCCTGAGCCCCTGATAACTTTACCATTTCAATTTGAGTTAATATTGTTTGCTTCTCCTCGACAGTATAGACAAAGTTTCCCCGCCTAGGACGAATCAAAACGTGAACAGGAATGGAAGAATAATTTAATACGTATTCAAGAAATTTTGGAGATGGGGTCAATCCATCTTCTAATAAATTTTCACAAAGTTCTAGTCTTGATGCTCCCCCATTAATGGCATTATAAAGTGAAGGTTTGGAAGTGCAACAAATTTCAATTATCAAGAAAAATATTTTAATTGTTAATTATGTAAGTTAAATACAATTTGATTTTTTATTATTATTCCAAACTATAATTTTTGATCAAATTTTAATTAAAATACAACTATATTTATGGGCACCAAACAATACTTTATAATCTTGCCAATTAATGAAACAAGAAAAAATTATATATCAGTTTCCAGGGGCTTTTGAGGAAAACCGACTTGAAAAACTCTACAATGTTACTTTCGATTCGTCTTTTTTAGGCTCTCAAGCAGTAGCTGATGAAATTGCTTCACTTATCAAAGAAAAACAAGTTAACGGATTGCCCTGTGTTTTAGGACTGGCTACAGGTTCTTCTCCTATCAGTGTATATAATCAGTTAATAAAACTTCACCGGGAGGAAGCTTTAAGTTTTAAAAATGTGATCACCTTCAATCTTGATGAATATTATGGGCTAGAACCCAAAGACATCAACAGCTATCACTTTTTTATGCATGAAAACCTTTTTAATCACATTGATATTCCTTTAGAAAATATCAACATTCCCTCAGGGATCATTGAACCCATAAAAGTAAGGGACTACTGTAAAGCCTATGAAAAAAAGATAGCTGATTTGGGAGGACTCGATTTCCAGTTGTTAGGGATTGGAAGAACTGGGCATGTCGGTTTCAATGAACCAGGTTCAAATATCAACTCTCAAACCCGTTTGGTTTCATTAGATCATCTTACGCGATATGATGCTGCAGGGGCTTTTCATGGTATTGAAAATGTTCCCAGTAAAGCCATCACAATGGGGATTAAAACCATTCTTTCAGCTAAGCGTATTGTCCTTTTAGCATGGGGAATCAATAAAAGTGAAATTATACATAAAGCAGTAGAGGGTTCAATAACTCCCAATATTCCTACTACATACCTTCAAGAACATAAGAACACTACCTTGGTGTTGGACCATCAGTCAGCATCGGGATTGACTCGAATTAAAACACCTTGGATTACTGGAAACTTTGATTGGAGTGTGCTTTCCAATCAATGTAAAGCAGTTTATTGGTTGTGTGAAAAAACTGATAAATCAATTTTAAAATTAACAGAGGAAGACTACAATCAGAACGGTATGTCAGAGCTTTTGATCTCAGAGGGAAACTATTATGATCTCAACATCAAAATGTTCAATCGTATACAAAACACCATTACAGGTTGGCCAGGAGGTAAACCCAATGCCGATGACAGCAATCGACCAGAACGTGCCCTACCGAAGAAAAAAAGATCTATTATTTTCAGCCCCCATCCCGATGACGATGTCATTTCAATGGGAGGCACTTTTGATCGGTTGGTTACCCAAGGGCATGAGGTGCATGTGGCCTACCAAACCTCTGGAAATATTGCCGTATCTGATGACGAAGCACTAAAGTATATTGAAGTAGATTCTGACATAAGCGATGATAAATCTTTATATGAAGATTTGAAAAAGGAGTTGCTCCACAAAGAAAAAAACACCATTGACTCTTTGGCTTTAAGAAAGTTAAAAGGAACTATCAGAAAAAGAGAGTCTCTTGCAGCAACCCGATACATAGGAATCCCCGACAATCAAGTCCACTTCCTAAACCTCCCTTTTTATGAAAGTGGTAAAATAAAAAAAAATGAACCTACACAAGAGGATATTGACATAACCAACCAATTGATAGAAATTGTAAAACCACACCAAATCTTTGCGGCTGGTGATCTGGCTGATCCACACGGAACTCACCGTATTTGCTTGAATATTCTATTTGATTCTATAAGTCAACTAAAGTTAAAGTCTTTTATGAAGGATTGTTGGGTATGGCTATACAGAGGAGCTTGGCAAGAATTTGAAGTACACGAAATCGAGATGGCCGTTCCTATGAGTCCAGACCAAGTTTTACGAAAGCGTAAAGCGATATTTTATCACCAATCTCAGAAGGACAGCGTTATGTTTCAGGGCAGTGACGACCGTGAATTTTGGGTACGGGCTGAGGACAGAAACCGCTTGAGCGCAAAACGTTATAGAGACCTGGGTCTATCTGATTATCAGGCGATGGAGTTATTTCAGCGTTACCATTTTTAAATATTAACCTTATTTTTTTTGGATATAATAGAAAATCAAAATAAACGATGTGGTGATCGCAGGATCTTTGACCACAGTGGGAATGACAACAAAATTCTTGGCTTATCATTAGCTAAAAGAAGCTACGGTAGACTACCGTTATCAGGAATAATATCTCAATGTACATATTTTAATTAAACGGTATAAATTATAACTAGGTTTGGTTTGCGAAATGTGTTGAATAAAATATATGCAACGAAATTGGCATTTGAGATAAAAGTGTTAAATTCTTTAATTAAATGTCAAATATCATGAATAGAAAACATTTTCTCTCACTTACTGGAGTTTCAACATTAGGGTTGGTATTTCCAGCCTCAATATTTTCAAGTAAGGTTGTCACAAAAAATAAAATCTCTCTGGCTCAGTGGTCTATGAACAAATCTTTTTTCTCTGGGAATAAAGATCCATATGATTTTGCAATTCATGCCGCCGCTATGGGATTTGCAGGAATTGAGTATGTCAATCAATTTTATTTTGATCAACTCAAAAACGGAAGCATTTCAAGCAAAAAGGTAGGTAGTTTAGCCAAAACTCTCAACTCTAGAGCAAAAGACAACAACATTTCCAATGTTTTGATTATGGTAGATGAAGAAGGTAACCTTGCAGATTCTTCCTCAACGGTAATCAAGAGAAGTATAGAACAACATAAAAAGTGGGTTGAATTGGCTGCCGAGCTCAGTTGTCATTCTATTCGAGTTAACCTGGCCGGAGAAAAAGATCCCGAAAGATGGATAAATAAGTCAGTGGAGGGTTTGACTGGGTTATGTGAATTTTCTAAAACCATGGGGATCAACATTATCGTGGAAAATCATGGCGGGCTGTCTTCGAATGGATCCTTATTAGCACAAGTAATGAAAAAAACCAATTTGGACAATTGTGGAACGCTTCCGGATTTTGGGAATTTTTGCATCGCAGACAGTTGGGGGAGTGACCCAAGTTGCCAAGAATGGTATGACATGTACAAAGGGGTTTCAGAATTGATGCCTTATGCTAAAGCTGTAAGTGCCAAATCCTATGATTTTGATGATGATGGAAATGAAACCAAAATCGATTATGCCAAAATGATCAATATTGTTAAACAGAACAATTATAAAGGATTTATTGGAGTAGAATATGAGGGAAGTCGCCTGAGCGAAAAAGACGGTATTTTGGCAACCAAAAACTTGATTCAGCGCTTTATATAAACCATATATGTTTAAGTTTTTTAGTAAAGTATTTATTGTATCAGGTTTTATCCTAATGACTATGAATGCTTGTATTCCTACCCAACCAATCTTCAGTTTAGATAAGATTCCTCTCATTCCACTTCCAACATTAGTAACTCCCTCTGATGAGGTTTTACAGTTAAATTCCATTAAATTTGTCAGAATTTTCGACGCAGATAAACAACTCATACCTGTAGCGAAAAATTTTATAAGTTTTTGGAAAACTAACACCCAACATGAGTTACTAATCACTAATGGGCAAACGAATGATGATCATTCCATAACCCTCAAAATCGAGGAGGATTTTAATCCTAATCCTGAAGCATACAAAATAGAAATAGTTAAGGACAAAATTGATTTGGTTGCGAAAACGGCTCAGGGTATTTTTAGAGGTATAAAAACTCTTGAGCAAATGGTGTTTCTAAGTAAGCTTGAAGGTAAAACCAATTTCTTATCGCTTCAGGGTGGCGAAATTATCGACGAACCAAGTTTTGCCTACAGAGGAGCAATGCTGGACGTTGCACGGCATTTCTTTTCAGTGAGAGATGTTAAAAGATACATTGATCTTTTGAGTAATTATAAAATTAATTTCCTACATCTACACCTTTCGGACGACCAGGGTTGGAGAATCGAAATTAAGTCTTGGCCAAAGCTTACCGAAATTGGTGGGCAAACTGAAGTAGGAGGAGGTGATGGAGGATTTTATACTCAAGAAGATTACATGGAGATTATAAAATACGCGTCCGACCGATACATTACCATTGTTCCCGAAATTGATCTTCCTGGTCATACCAATGCAGCTTTAGCCTCATATGCCGAACTAAACTGTAATGGTAAAGCTAAAGATCTTTACACAGGGATTGAGGTAGGATTTTCCACTCTGTGTGTCGACAAGGAGGTTACCTATTCTTTTGTGGAGGATGTTGTTAGAGAAATCAGTGAAATTTCCCCTGGTCCCTATTTTCATATTGGAGGTGACGAGTCCCATGTAACTCCCCAAGACGACTTTAATCGTTTTATGGATCGTACCCTGGCTATCGTAAAAAAATACAACAAAACCCCCATGGGATGGTATGAACTAATTACTGCAGATATTCCAGAAGAGACACTTCTTCAATATTGGGCCAAAACTGAAGATTTTTCAAAAGTGATCCCCAAAAAATCTAAGATACTGATCTCAGCTTCTTCTTACAGCTATTTGGATATGAAGTACGATAGTTTAACTCCTTTAGGTTTGAATTGGGCGGGATATTTACCCGTTAAAAAAGCCTATGAGTGGGATCCTCGTTCGCTAGTTCCCGATTTGGATTCCGAACAAATTATTGGCTTGGAAGCCCCCTTGTGGAGTGAAACTTTAGAGGATTTT
>NZAX01000099.1 GCA_002687665.1 Flavobacteriaceae bacterium | reverse complement strand
TGATTTAGATTCTGACAATGATGGTATTTATGATGTAGTAGAGGCAGGAAATGCAGATCTGGATACCAACGGAGATGGAATGATTGATGAGAATGATACGGGATTTGTTGATGCTAATGCAAACGGTGCACATGATACAATAGAGGGTAGAATACCCACAGATACTGATTCAGATTCTACAGCTGACATGTTTGAACTGGATTCAGATAATGATGGGTGTAATGATGTTATCGAAGCGGGATACTCGGATCCGAACCTCGATGGGCTACTTGGAGACAATCCAGTTGTAGTGGATCAAAACGGTAAAGTAACAAGCGGAACCGATGGATACACAACCCCAATAGATCAAAATAATAATAATTTACAGGATTATATTGATGTTAACTGGGATGTAAACTGTTTAAATCCTGGACTTAGCATAAGTAAGTCTGCTAATCCAATTGATTTAAATGGTGATGGACTGATTCAACTCAATGATCAAATTATCTATACAATTGTAGTTACTAATACCTCTGATGTTAATGTTACATATACCCTGAGTGATAACCTGGTTAATGAGAATGAACAGACCATCTTAAACCCTCAGCTTGTTTTAACAGGTCAATCTAGTCCTTTGATTATCCCAGTACCACATAATTTTGTAGCAAAATCCTCAAACTTCTCCTACGCTGGCAGTTTTGATTATACTTATGAGGCAAATTACTGGCATGCTGAGTATTCTGCTTACAATGGTGTAAATGGTCAGGGAACATCTGAAGTGGATCACACTATCGACTATTCAAGAGTGCCACTAATTCCAGATACCTATATTTATTTTGACACCACCTCAGGCGCCTCGCTAGCTAACACCGCTTTTCCCAACACTGGGCTTATTGACATGAATAAATACATAGAAGATTCTAGTGGATTCAATAGGTGGAATGTTGGGAATAACAGTAATGGTGAGATGACTTATGAAATCGATTGGAATGACCAAAACTATTACAATTCATGGGTAAGAATAAGGGAGGATGATAATTATTCAAATGGTGATGAGGCAAAAACTTGGCATTACGAAGAGGTTTTTGGTTTGGAGCCAAATACACAGTATACAGCTTCTGTTTTTGTAAGACCCTATAGTAATAATTCAAGCTATTTTGGAACTAGTTTTAGTGATGGATTTTATCTAGTCTTTCATGATGACAATAATGGAAATTGGTCTACTAGCAGTGGCAGTTCCGGTTGGAATACCAACTGGAATAATGCCCAAAAATCAACCAGATTTTATTTAAACAGCTACAGAATTGAGAGATTTTCACACACATTTACCACTGGGAATAACCCCGGGACAACGCGAGTAGGTCTTCAAGTACCGTGGAACAACAATTATGGGTTTCAGTTTTATGGATTTCAATTGGAAAAAGGGAATCAGATGTCTCCTATTTACACTTATACCTTTACCGATACTCCAGATGTTACAAATAAAGAACTTACTATACTAGAAGACCCACAAAATACATTCATAAAGCCAGGTGAATCAGCCACATATATGGTTACAATTACTCTTGACCAGTCATTAATTGATTCCGCCCAGGAGCTTTACAATCAAGTTACGGCCAATATAGAATTTGTAACTCCCAATGGAATGACCGTTACGATGACAAATGTTAGTGACGATCCTTCAACACCAGCTGAGGATGATCCTACCTTCACTAATCTTGATAATCAAAAAGGTATTGAAGTCTTAAAAGAAGTTGAGAATATAACAGACACTAATGGTAATAATTTAACTGATGCAGGGGATGTAATTACCTATAGAGCAACTATTAAAAATACTGGACAAACAAACCTTGAAGATTTTGAATTAACTGATATACTCCAAACCTCAACAGGCACTAAAACAATTCAGATAAATGACCCTGTTGTAGCTACTGGTCAAAATTATTTTGATTATTCTTGGTATATTGAGAGGAGTGGTAATGGTTGGTCTCGAGTTGGAAGTATTTCAGCGGGCACTCATTACCATAGTAATTATGGGAGTATACCTTATCACATAGTAGACTATGGTTCGAGTAGCTATGTGCAGAATACATTGCCAAGTTATGACCCTTTACCTACCTCAGGCATAACTGCTAATAGTTATGACGACCACACCAGAATGCACTATTTATATGTTGATGGAACTAATGCATCCTATGACGATGATTATGTTTATAAATCAATGAGGCTCAAGCCAAACACAACTTATACTATTTCAGTTTATGGAAAAAAGAGCTCTGCTACGGTTGCTCCATGGCATTTTGTAATTCACGATGGTCGTGATAATGTCTATAATTGGGCGGATGCCATTAAATCCCCTGATATTGAGCTTGACCAATCTACTTATTTAAACCGATATACTTTTACCTTCACCACAGACGCAAATGCAGGGTCTCAACTTGCTCGAGTGGGGATCCATCCACCAACAAACTCATTGGGAAGTAATAGTTATTTTTGGGGAATTCAGCTCCAAGAAGGGGCTCAGGCCACAACTTACATCTATAATTATGATAAAGACACCAATAGGAAGTGGGTAAATGAGATCATTGACGGGGTTACGTATGGATATACAAGCTATGGTGATTTAAAATTAAAGCTTTATAATGAAAATGCAAGTTCAGACCTGCCTCCCTATGACCACTGGCACCCTAGTTATCCCGACAATCGTGTTTCGGGGAATTATAATGGTTACACAAATATGCGTGATTATGCTTTTGCAAGACCTACCTGGAGTAATTTTCAGTATCGAAATGACGCCGATCGATCAACTTCATACAGAGCAATAATCGAGGTAGAGGGTGCGGTAAGTTCAACTAATGTTAACAACTACACCCATGTTGGTGAGTATCAGGGACATCATTATTTTGTGTCCAATTTTACTGATAGTTGGAACGGCCATGCAAATAGAATTAACAACCAAGAGTTTGCCTCCTATGGAGATAAGGCATATCTATACATTCCAAATTCAGAAGATGAGCACGTGGTATGGCTAAAGCCTAAAATACCAAATCAGAACGATTATCATTGGATTGGACTCTATAAAAACCCTAGGTATGTTGAATACGCTTCTAGTACCGCTGGTTATA
Source organism: Flavobacteriaceae bacterium (assembly GCA_002687665.1). GTDB lineage: Bacteria > Bacteroidota > Bacteroidia > Flavobacteriales > Flavobacteriaceae > UBA8316. The sequence continues at coordinate 4,277 of NZAX01000099.1, read as the reverse complement.
AAAAAGGTTGGACAGATGTGAAAGGTAATTTAATTCCTGGGAGGGGTGGAACTGAGTATATCTCAACAATCCCAGCTGATGGCTCAGAGACATTCACTTATGATTACACCATTACAACTGAGGACATGAACGCGGGTGTGATTTCAAATAGCCTTATAGTAACCTCAAGATCGCAAAGCATAACAGATATTTCTGATGATAATGATGACAGTGACGGGAATACCGTGGATGATCCAGCAGAAGTTAATTTAGATCAAATTTTTAACCTGCAAGTCACCAAATCAGTTAATACCATAGATAACGATAGTGATGGTATAATTGGTATTGGAGATCAGGCGGTTTATACCATCATTGTGTCCAATACTGGAAATATTGATCTTGTTAGCCTTCAGTTATCTGATACCCTTACTGATGCTGATGGAAGCACTCTAGGTTTCGATTCACCGATAACTATGACTGATTCATTCACTCTTGATGATAACAGAGCTGACAGTAATTCAAATGGTGATAGTTCTAGTGATTACTTTGAGGATTTATCTAACACTTTCGATGGCTACGAAACTAATTGGCAATATAGCTATGCTTATTTTGAAGATGATAACAATTCCACCTATTTTGATGATGATGTTTGGTGGGCAGGTAGATATTCACTAATTGAAGTGGACGCGCTGGTAACATCCATACCAGTAAACAATACGGTGTATATCGGGCAATACAATGGTCATTCTTATTTTTACAGGTCAAGCAGTCAGTGGTGGGCTTTGCAGAGTTATTATGTAGCGCCTTATCTATCGCAGGGTATATATCTATTAGAGATTAATACCATAGCTGAGGCTGATTGGTTGAGAGCTCAGGGGAGTTATAACGGCTACTGGATTGGACTCGTTAGAGAGTCATCGATAGAAAACGATTGGGGGGATGATTATGACCAGGGATGGGTGTGGTATAATTCTGGGGTGCCATACCCAGCAGGATCAGCAGGGGGGCAATCTTCTTCTGCCTCTGCTACTACCATTTCAGAGACTACTCTTTTAGCAGGATCCTCCTACAGTTACACGGTGACCTATACCATAACTCAATCAGATATCGAGACAGGGGGAATTTCAAATACACTTATTGTAACTGCTCTAACCCCAACCTCAACAGTTGTTTCAGATGTATCAGATGATCCTTCTACAGCGGAGATTGATGACCAAACGCAAATCACGCTTCTAAGATCACCCACTATTAATGTTACTAAATCAGCAACGGTCTCAGATGTAAATGGAAATGGAATAAACGACACTAACGATATTGTAACCTACACCATTATAGTTAGTAATACTGGTAATATCAAGCTAAGCTCGGTGACTATTTCAGATACTTTACAAGACTCGTACTTTAATGATGAAACAAATCTGTTAAATGGTCCCTTCTTTGTAAGCAATAGTCTAGGATCAAACCAGGGTGAGATTCAGGTGGGTGAATTTTCCACTTACACTGCATCAGTAACCGTTACTGACAGTATGATGGCTTCAGGGTTTATAGCAAACTCTGTTGTGGCAACAGCAAGCACTACCGCGGGGATTATATCGGACACCTCTGATGATCCCAATAGTGCAGAGCCAGACGATTCAACCAAGACATTACTTACTGCAGCTCCTGGTGTAAACATCACCAAAACAGTTACCCAAACCTTTGAAAATGGGGATGGTTTCTTAAGCCCTGGAGATGTGATCACATACACTGTTGTAGTATCCAACACAGGAAACTTAAACCTTCTCAACCCCCAGTTTACTGATACAACAGTCGATGGTGATGGGAATGTTCTTACTACTGGTAATTTAAGTTTTGTGTCCGCAAGTGAGGGGTCTTCAATTACTGAAATTTTAACCGGTGGTCAGATAACCCTTCAGATGTCTTACACCCTAGAGCAAACGACAGTTAACTCCGCACTTGTATCCAACAGTATAGTGGTAAGCGCAATGCCCTTTGGTCAAGTATCTCCAGTTGTTGAGGTTTCAGATGACCCATCAACGCCTGCTGATAACGATCCTACAATATTAAACTTCCCTGAGGTTACTGGAGTTACACTTGAAAAAACATTTGAAACCGTTGATGTAAATAATAATGGAGTGACCGATTTAGGGGATGTAATTAGATATCAATTCACCGTAACCAATGATGGTAATACTGATATACAAAATATAAGCATTACCGATAATCTTGTTGCTGGGGATTCTGATACTGTAATTGCTCAAAGTATAGCAACGGACAGAGCCTCTACAAATAATTTACTTTGGAGTTATTATATTGATAATAGTCGACATAACACAATTGTTAATACAGCTATAACTAAAGATATTAGTCAGCCGCAATACCTGCCTGACGGAATTGAGTATTTCCTTCCAGGGGCATTATTTGACAATAATGAATTGACAAATAATTCGAATTGGAGAAATCTTATTTCTCAGGGAAGAGGATACGTTGAGGTAAATGAACAGAATCCAAGAGGAGGACACCAAATAACGAACAATGGATTCGGATCTTTAGCTATCAGAGGTAATAATTACTCTGCTAATACCCACTTTCAGTTTAATGTTCAAGCTAACACCACCTATACATTTTCTGTATATGCGATGGGATCACTGGGGACAGATATTACTTTATTTGGCCATCATGGTTTCCAACCTCCTGCGAACAACCAGTTAGTGCAGTCGGCCCAAGTCTCAAAAACATTTACTTTTTCTGAAAATTACAAGTTCAAGAGATATGAAATCGTATTTACAACAGATGATTTTATTGGAACAGGTAGATATGGCTTCAGTCCTCACCAGTATGGAACATACACTTACTTCTGGGGAGCACAACTAGAGGAGGGAGAAGGAGCCAGTCCATATATTTTTACTGAAGGTTCTACCCAGGCAAAAGCAGAGACAAATATTGGAAGTTATGCTGGAGTAATTAGCTCAAATAGTTCTAAAACAATAACTGGGCTCTACACTGTAAGTCCCGATGCGGTTAACCTGGCATATGTAAAAAACCAAGCAGAAGTAAGTGCCTCGACTGTCAACTCAACTGTTGTATCAGATACCTCTGATGACCCATTAACACCTCAGGATAATGATCCAACCATTACCCAGTTATCCTTCTTCCCATCGATAAATGTTTCAAAATCTCAAATCTGGCAAGATGTTAATGGTGATAATAAAATTAATATTGGTGATTTAATTAATTACACTATTACAATTTCAAACACCGGAGATTCCACAATCTTCAATTACGTTCTCGAGGATACATTTTTAAATTCTATTGGTCAAGTAATGTCTTACTCAGGTCAACCGGGCTTAGTAAGTAGATCAGGAGTTGATCCTGTTTCAGATGCTGGAACACTCAAAACAGGTGAGCAGCACGTCTACTCTGCTCAGTTTATAATTGATGAAGTTGCTTTCTCTGCTCCATTTATCTCTAACTCAATGAAGGTAACGGGAGACTCCAATGGATCCACAGGTAATGTTTCAGATACTTCAGACGATCCAGATACTGCTGAGCCTGATGATCCTACAATTACAATTATGGAGCCTAGCGGTGCAATTGAAGCTACTAAAACTTTTGAGCTTTTAGATTCAAATGGAGATGGAGAAACTGGAGTTGGTGATGTGATAAGATTTGTTATTCAGATTGAAAACACTGGAAATACAATTTTGTCTTCAATTACTCTTGTCGATGTGCTTACAGATGATGATGACAATGTTTTAACATTATCCGAAGATCCTTTCTTCTTCTCTTCTACGATGAGCTCAACTGATGGAAATCTAAAGCTTGGGGAAAGTGCATACTACAGGGCACTATTTATCATTGACCAGCAATCTTTTGATTCGGGAAGTGTTAAAAATTATGTTGATGTTACTGCATCAAGTTCATACGGCACTAATGATGTCACCGATAGAAGTGATGATGGAAATGATAACGATGGGAATGATCAGGATGACCCAACAGTAGTTCCACTGTTTGCTGCTGCCCAAATCAATGTAATTAAAACAGCGACAGTATTTGATGGAAACGGAGATGGAATTAACGGAGCTGATGACACCATCAATTATGAAATAACTATTGAAAATACGGGTATTACAGCTGTTGCTACTCTAACCCTCACAGACACAATAACTGATGGAAACGGTGCAGTACTTTCCCTAACCAATGGTCCAAATTATAAACCAAATAGTTCTTCTCAGGGATCCCCAGAGGGCTCACTCTTACCTGGAGAGTCAACACAATATACTGCGTCATATGTTATA
>NZAX01000098.1 GCA_002687665.1 Flavobacteriaceae bacterium | reverse complement strand
TGATCAGGAAATCTATGATTATGTAGACCAAAGTATTGCATATTTTACTGATCAATTGGGAAGTATTGAAAAGGTTTTAGAATTTTATAGAAAACCTGATGAGTTATCATTTAGGGACGAATTGTTTCAAATCAATAAGATCCAAAAGTTGTCTTCAATGATGCAGTCCAAAATAGTTGATGATATTGAGATTACTCCGGAAGAGGTAAGAAGTTTTTTTAAGCAAATTCCCAAGAATGAACTTCCAACTTTTGGAACAGAATTGGAAATTTCACAAATTGTGTTAGAACCTAAAGTTACGGATGATGAAAAGGATCGTATTGTCAATCAGCTAAAATCATTTAAGGTGGATGTGGAAGAAAGAGGTTTGAGTTTCTCTTCTAAAGCAGTATTGTATTCACAAGACCCAGGATCTCGATCAAATGGAGGTAAATATACCCTCCATAGAAAGAAACCAAGAATGGTGAAGGAGTTCCGGGATATTGCTTTCAGTATGCAAGAAGGACAAATCTCAGACCCTTTTAAAACCGATTTCGGATGGCATATCCTTATCGTTGAGAAAATTAGGGGACAAGAAGTTGATATTAGACACATTCTATTGACACCTAAAGTAGACCAAGCTCAATTGGATGAGGCGAGAAACCTTTTGGATACCCTCAGAACCAGAATTCTTGACAAAGAAATCACTTTTGAAGTTGCTGCTCTCCAGTTTTCAAGTGAAAAAGAGACCCGACTCAACGGGGGCGTTATAATAAACCCCATGACTGGAGACAGGCGATTTGAACTTACGAAAATGGATCCTGTACTTTACAACCAAATCAGAGATTTAAATGACGACGAGATTTCTGTTCCTTTATTGGATGAAGACCGATCAGGATTAAAAAAATACAAGATTCTAAAGGTTACCAATCGTTATGACGAACACGTTGCAGATTATTCCAAAGATTACGTAAAAATTAAGGAATTAGCTCTAAAAGAGAAAAAGCTAAAAGCCATCAAAAAATGGATGGAAGAAAAAATTGAGTTGACTTTTGTTAGTCTTAACAAAGACTATTATAGCTGTCAGTTTAGCAACAATTGGCCAAAAAACTGATTAGTTTTTGAAGTATTTCATTGGCACCCACAACATTCCAAAACATTCACCATCTTCTTTACCCAAATGCTTGTGGTGAATTTTATGTGCCCTTCTAACTGCTTTTGCATATCGTCCATTAGCATTTCTAAACCATTTGAATCTTTGGTGGATGAAAATGTCATGAACCAGAAAATAAGTCAAACCATAAACAAAAATACCAATTCCAATTGGTAGTCCTGCCCAAAAATTGAACTCTCCCCAAAGGATTACAAAAGAAGCGCTAACTACAGCGTAGAAAATGAAGAACAGATCGTTCCGTTCGAACCATGATTTGTGGTCTTTTTTATGATGATCCTTGTGCAGTACCCACAAAAAACCATGCATGATATATTTGTGAGAAAACCAGGCCATAAATTCCATAGTGAAAAATGTTATGCAAAATATTAAGATCCAAAGAAAGGTTTCCATTTTATATTAAGTTTAAATGGAATTTTAGATAAGACTGGGCCAAAACACTCATTTTTTGATAATTAGGAACACGTATTCTGGAAGATTGGATTTTTTTTGAGGGTGTTTTTTTTAGTTTAATCAACAACTTTTTATAGTATTTAAAGGCAGTATAAACTCCCAAACGAGCACTTTCGGGGAGCATAAAAATACCTTTGAGCGCATGATCAAAATCCTTTTCAATATCCGCAATTATGGAGGCTTTACTTTTTTCATTAAAATCAGATAAATCAAGGTTGGGAAAATAGGTGCGGTCTAGCACTTGGTAATCGGAGTTTAAGTCTCGAAGAAAATTTACTTTTTGAAAAGCACTACCCAAAGACATAGCTTGTGGCTTAAGTCGATAATATTGATTTTTATCACCTTCTACAAAAACGTTGAGACACATTAGTCCTATAACATCCGCTGAGCCGTATATGTATTCTTGGTATTCCTCTTTAGAATTATATTTTTGCTTGTGTAAATCCATTTTCATACTTTTTAAAAAAGCATCGATCAATTCTTGTTCAATGTTGTTTTCATGGACAGTATATTGGAATGAATTTAGTATGGGATTCATACTTATTTTGTTATCCAGAGCATATTTTAAATCTTCCTCAAATCTATTTAAGAGGTCTTTTTTGTTGTAATTGTGAAAACTATCAACGATTTCGTCAGCAAACCTTACGAAACCATAAATGTTATATATGTGCTTTCGATGCTTACTGGCCAACATTTTTGTTCCCAAAGTAAAAGAAGTGCTGTAGCGCTGCGTAACCAATTTGCTGCACTCATATGAAACAGAGTCAAAGTAATTTTTCACTTTAGCTTAACAAGTTGTTGATTGTTGTAAGTAAAACTAATAAAAAACAACAAATAATTGAATGGGTTACACAAAAATGGAAGCTTCTAAAAACTTTTGTTGGAAAGCATTCACATTTTTGAATAAGTGAATGTTATTGGGAAGTTTGGCTAAATCAATGTGAACTTGTTGGGGACCCATTATGGCAAGTCTAGCCCCATTTTGCTTGAGGATTCTTTGGTGAAAATTAGTAATGTATTGGTCAATAATATCTTTATTAGGCTCAACAGTTAAATAAGTTACAAAACAAAGGTCAGCATTATAACTTAATAGCGTTTCAAGACTCTCTGTTTGTAGGGACTGACCTAGGAAAATAGTTCTATATCCGAATTTCAAAATAAAATAGTTGAGAAACAGTATGCCTAACTCATGAATTTCATCTTCAGGTAAGAATAGTACAAATATTTTGTTGTTATGTTGAGGGAGATATTCTTTTTGTAAAAATTCAGTCTGGATATGAATTTTCTGTTTGATTAAGTTGGTGATAAAATGTTCGTGAGAGGGACTGATTGCATTAGTCTGCCAAAGAATTCCCAACTCATTCATAAGGGGCATGAAAATATTGATAAATACAAATTCAAAATCATTGTGCAATATTATCTCTTCATAAGTAGCATCAAACAAAACAGTATCAAAATTGACCATTGATAATTTTAGAGCATTAATGGATACCTGCTCAGAATTCGATTTAAGGGCAATTTCTCTTACTAATATTGGAATTTCTTGTTGATCTAGACTAGCTATTTTGGAAATTTTAAAGCCATGATTGTAGAGAAGGGTAATATTTAGAAGCTTCTGTAGACTTTCAAGGCTATATCTTCTTATATTAGTTTCGGTTCTGTCTGGACTTAATAACTGGTATCTTTTTTCCCATATACGTATTGTGTGGGCCTTGATACCTGAAATATTTTCAAGGTCTTTAATTGAAAAATTATTTTTTACCCGACTCATATTGTTCAATCTTCAATACCAAAAGGTTAAACAAAGTTAGGAATATTTTTTTAATTAAACCAAAAAATAGTTAAAAGGAAATTGTGCGCACAAGAAGACTCGAACTTCCACGGGATTTAACTCCCACCAGGCCCTCAACCTGGCGCGTCTACCAATTCCGCCATGTGCGCTGAATGTGACCTGGCTGGGTCTCGAACCCAGGACCCTCTCCTTAAAAGGGAGATGCTCTACCAACTGAGCTACCAGGTCAAAACAATAAGTGACTTGGCTGGGTCTCGAACCCAGGACCCTCTCCTTAAAAGGGAGATGCTCTACCAACTGAGCTACCAAGTCAATTGAGGGTGCAAATATAATATCAATTATTTACTTTTCAAGTTCAATTTTTATAATTTTGAGGTGCAATAAAATCCCTTTTAAAAGTGGCGAAATCTCTCATTTTGATAGGTTACATGGGCTGTGGTAAAACAGTTATAGGAAAATGTTTGGCAAAACGTAAATCACTTGATTTTATTGACCTTGACGAATTCATTGAGACTGAGGAAAACACTTCCATTTCTAAACTTTTTGAAAAGGTGGGGGAGTTAGGTTTTCGAAAAAAAGAACGTTTTTATTTAGAAAATTTACTGTCTCAAAACCTTCAGGCGATTATATCACTTGGAGGTGGTACTCCTTGTTATTTTGAAAATATAAATTACATTATTCAAAAAGAAGCCTTTCAAACAGTTTATTTAAAAACATCGCCCAAAATTTTGGCCTCAAGATTATTTGAGGAAAGAAATCATCGCCCCATGATAGCTCATTTGGATATGCTAGAAGATTTGGAAGAATTCACAGCAAAGCACCTTTTTGAGCGGGTTCCCTACTACATTATGGCTGAACACCACATCTCAACCGATGATCGATCTGTTGAAGATTTGGTTCATCAAATAGAAAAGCTACTCACTTAGATAGACGCCTTCGTTGACTCCAAAATCAACGTCGATATGTTCTTTTATGGAGGTAGAGAGTGAGATTCCTTTAAAATCTCCTTTGATGGGGAAGTTTTTGTGATTTCTATTGACCAATACAGCGGTCTGTAGTTTTTTTAATTCAATACTCAAAAAATGTGTAACAGCATAGATCAATGTGCTGCCCGTATTAAGAACGTCATCGACCACTACCACTGAATTATTTTCGCATACTTCTAACTTTTCGGACAATACGATTGGGTTTATTGGGTTTTTCTTATCTACTTTTATTTCTACAAAAATTGGTTTTATTTCACTTATCTTTTTTAGCTCCTCACAAATTCTTTTGGCAACAATGACCCCATTATCAGCGATGCCTGCCACAATCAATTTTGAATCCTCGAAATGTGTTTCATAGATTTGGTAAGCAATTCTTTTTACGGTTTTGTGGATGTCGTTTGCATCCATTATTTTATTTCTTTTTTCCGGCATTGTTAGGGTTTCCAGTATTGTAGTTGAAATATAGGAATAGATTTTTACTTTATTTGATCTCTTTAAAATTTTGTTGTTGAAAAAAGTTTTTGTACCAACTGTAAATCATGTCTTGATATCCTTACTATATTTATGAATCTTCAAAATAATTATCCATTTCTCTACGATCTTTTTTGGTGGGTCTTCCACTTCCTTTTTCTCTTTCCTGGCCTTTGGAGAGGGATTGAAAATTAACATGATCAAAGGCATCTTTAGGTGTAATGTTTTGTCGGTAGATGTCCACCAGTTTGGCACCCAGTCGACTTTTGGGAATGTCCATCACCAGCAATTTGTGCCAAATCTGATTTTTTCTGACGCCGATAGTATCTCCGATAAGTACCTCTCTTGAAGGCTTTACGATTTGGTCACCCAACCGAATATGCCCTTGTTTACATGCCAAACTGGCTTGATTCCTAGATTTATAGTAACGGAGACACCAAAGGTATTGATCAATTCGCATTGTTAAACTTAAAACAATTCATCTACAAAAATAAAGTAAAATCGTATCTTGTAAACCAAATCTTTTCAATGAAGTTTTACAAACTACTGATTTGTATTACACTGTCAATACCACTTGTGTTGGCTTGCAAGAAAGACGATGGTCCCGAGCCCATCAGGGAAATTCAGGATCAAACACCAGAAGATGATAAATCCTTGGTGAAATATCTTCAAACACACTTCTATAATTATGAGGATTTTGAAAATGATCCCGACAACCATAAAATTGTAATTACAATTGACACTATAGCCGATGAAAATTCGGACAAAACACCCCTTTGGGATCAAGTAAATACTAAAACCATAGAAATAAAAGATAAAAATGACAATTTAATCCCCAATAAAATGTACTTCCTAGTTGTCAAGGAGGGTATAGGTGATAAGCCAAGTCGTGTGGACTCCACATTTGTAACCTACAAAGGGACCCTTTTAAATCGAGTTGTATTTGACAGTAGGGAACTGCCACTTTGGTTTGACCTTACAGATGTTGTCCGAGGGTTTAGAGAGTTCTTACCCGAATTGAGAGCAGGATCACATTCAATGAATAATGACGGAACTTATGATTTCGACCATTATGGACAGGGAATGTTTTTTATCCCCTCTGCTTTAGGATACTATGCTCAAAGTATCTTGACCATCCCCAAGTATTCTCCCTTGGTTTTTTCTGTAGCTTTACATAAAGTGAATCCAGCTGATCATGATAACGATGGCATTTTGTCCATTAATGAAGATCCCGATGGAGATGGAAACCCATTCAATGACGATACGGACGAGGATCGGATTCCAAACTACAGGGATAGTGACGATGATGGAGATGGAACCCTCACCAAAAAAGAATATGATCGAGACGGGGACGGCGTTCCGGACGATGATGATAAGGACGGAACTCCGGATTATCTAGATGAAGACAACACCTAATTCAGTTTGAAAGAAAGCCCCAATGTAAATTGGTTGGGTTGGGTATTGATATGTCCACCAACTGGGACCCCCGCTTGTGACAACAATTTACTTTCCATGGGCGAAAGCCCTTTTTCGTAGCGTAAATCAACACCTAGTGGCCCTAATTTCAGACGGGCTCCCAAGTGTAAACCTAAGCTGATTTTGTTTTGGATCTTATCGATTGTTAACTCATTACTGTCTTGTGAAATGCTGAAAAATGCAGTAGGACCCATAAACCAACTTACTGGCCCTAACATCTTTAAGCCAAAAGAAACCGGAAGCTCTATTCGGGAAGTATTAATGGATTGATTTTCAAATTGGCTACTTACTTTGGTGAATTGTAATTCGGGCCTCAGATAGAGAAACAAAAAATCAACTTCTGTATAAACACCCAAGTGATAACCCGATTTACCATCCAAAGTCCCTTTTTTCTCGAATTGATCGGCAAAGACCACAATATCTCCGGAAGAATCAAAGTTAAGTCCACCTTTGAAACCATACTCAAATTGCGAAAAGGAAAGCTGTATGCTAAAAACCAAAAGAAATAATATGGGACTCGATTTCATACTTTAATTTTAAGAATTATTTTCTACTGATGGCTTTTTTGCAAGCTGCAATGATGGAATTATTGTTCAATCCATATTTTTCCATAAGTTGAGCAGGTGTTCCTGATTCACCAAAAGTATCTTTGGTAGCCACAAACTCTTGGGGTGTGGGATGATTTCTAGCTAGTGCTCCGGCAATACTTTCACCCAAACCACCCAAATAGTTGTGTTCCTCGGCTGAAACAATGCATCCTGTCTTTTGAACAGAGGAGATAAGTATTTCGGTATCCAATGGTTTGATGGTGTGGATATTGATTACTTCAGCAAAGATGCCCTTGGCCTCCAAGGCATGGGCTGCCTGTAATGCTTCCCATACCAAATGACCGGTAGCAGCGATGGTGACGTCCTTTCCTGGGTTTAAAACGATACCTTTACCGATTTCGAAAG
>NZAX01000097.1 GCA_002687665.1 Flavobacteriaceae bacterium | reverse complement strand
TTAATATCTTAATTGAACTTACCTTTTTATATATGAATAAGACAAAAATTACACACCCAGATCGCGATCCAAAATTTGTTACAGGTGCATACTCTGACGGAGTTATTTTCAACGGTATGTTATTCTTGAGTGGTCAAGCCTCTGTTGATTTTAAGAGCAGCAAATTCATCTTAGGAACCATCGAGGAAGAAACAAGAAGAACGCTTGATAACATCAAGGAAATTGTCGAGTCAGCAGGTGGTAGCATGAACGACGCCATCAAAAGCACCGTTCATCTTAGTAACATTGATGATTTTGATCGATTTAATGAAATATATGCCACCTATTTTGATGGAATAAAACCTGCGCGGACAACTGTCCAATCAGTTTTGGGAGAAAATATAAAAGTTGAAATTGATATTGTTTTTGGTTTATCTCAAAAAATATGATTCCAGATAATTCCCCTTATTATTTCAATAATTCTAATCAAATAAATTCTCCATCCCTAATAGTTTATCCAAGTATTATTGAAGATAACATTGACAATGCACTTAAACTTATTACAGGTAAAGATACCTTTTTATGCCCCCATGTGAAGACAATTAAAAGCAAAGAGCCTCTTTATATGGCAATGCAAAGAGGAATTCGAAGCTTCAAATGCAGTACAATGGACGAAGCTGAACTATTAGGAATTGTAGGGGCAGAACATGCTCTTATATGTTATCAGATGACCGAGGATAAAATGGAAACCTTGGTGGCAATTAAATCATCTTACAAAGGGACTTCCTTTGCCACAGTTATTGATAACTTCGAATCTGCAAAAATGCTTTTTAACTATTTTAATGGAGAACGCACTGAAGTTTATATTGACGTAGATACTGGTATGCAAAGAACCGGTCTTACAATTGATAAAGTACCAGATTTAGTGGAGGAAATAAAACACCTAAATGGTTTGACAATTGGAGGTATTCACTGTTACGATGGACATGTTCATGATTCAGATGAGGTAGTAAGAAAAAAAGATGCAGAGGAAATCTTTAAAAATTTATTTAAATTGAAAGAAGATCTACAAGCAAGCCTTGGAAAAAAACTTCGCCTTGTTTTGGGCGGTTCACCATCATTTCCATTTTATGCAAAAAAATCTAACGTCTCATGCAGCCCTGGCACATTTTTCTTATGGGATTATGGTTATGGAAAAAACTTTCCTGAAATTCCATTTAAACCTGCTGCGCTGATATTAACTCGAATTATTTCAAAACCAACATCGAGTAAATTGTGCTTCGATCTTGGCTATAAAGCTGTCGCTTCCGACCCTCCTCAGCCTCGACTATCATTTCCTGATATACCGAAGTATGAGATTTTATCTCAGTATGAAGAGCACTTGGTTATTTCAGTTCCAGACGCTTCTATTTACGAGGTGGGCGAAAAATTTTTAGCTATCCCATTTCATGTTTGTCCAACAGTCAATCTTTATGATAAATTAGTCATTATTAAAAATCAAAAATTAGACGGTTTTTGGGAAGTCCCCGCAAGAAAGAGAACTTTAGTAAGATAAAAATGAGAAATGTTAAGATTAGACTGGAACATGAACATTCGGCAAAGCTTTTGTGATTTGAGAAATTGTGAACAACCAAAATCAAAAATGTTTGATCAAAGCCTTCAACAAAGCGGTGTTAATGACATTTGGAAGGTATTTGTGGTAAATCTCTTCTGTATCCATACTGAAGAGTACATTGATCATGCCATTTTGATGGCCAAAGATGCTCTTAAATAGCTAAAATCAGTTTAATTGTGATATAATTTAACAAAAATGAATAATTTAAAAATGAATACCCACGCTCCAATAGGTATAGTAGGATTGGGATTGATGGGAAGCAGTATTGCAACGGCATTAATCCTTTATGGCCAGAAGGTCGTTGGTTTGTCTCCTGTAAACTCAAAAATTGATTCGGAGGCGCCTGATCGTATAAAAAAATCTCTCGCTGAATGTAAAAGGGAGGGTTTGACAAAAAAGGGCAGCGATGAACTAATGGAAAAAATTCACTTTACTGCTGAATATAAGGATTTAGGGGAATGTTGGTTGGTTATGGAGTGTGTAGTTGAGGATTTGATCACTAAGAGAGAAGTCTATTCTAAAATCGAAGATAATGTAGCTGATACGGTAATAATTACCTCAAATACCTCTGCTATACCAATAAGTATTCTCCAAAACAATCTACGATTAAAAAATCGATTTTTTGGAATGCACTGGGCTGAGCCAGCTTATACTTCAAGGTTTTTGGAAATAATTTGTGGTGAAAAAAGCCCAGTTGAAACTGGGGAGCAACTTCACTCTATCGCAAAAGAATGGGGTAAGGAACCAACATTAGTTAGAAAAGACATCCGGGGTTTTATTACTAACAGAATCATGTACGCAATGTACCGTGAGGCAATGCACTTGGTTGAGAATGGATATGCCACTATTGAAGATGTAGACAGGGCATGTAAAAATGATGGAGGGCATTGGATGACTTTCTGTGGACTCTTCAGATATATGGACCTTACAGGTTTGAAAGCTTATCATGCTGTGATGAAAGATTTGTTCCCGGAATTAAGTAATAAAACCACTGTCCCTAAATTGATTGATGATATTGCAAAAAAAGGGGGGAACGGGATTTCAAATGGAGTTGGTTTCTATAATTACTCTAAAGAGGAGGCCCAAAAATGGGAGAGGACATTTGAGCGTTTTTCCTTTGATATCAACAAGGTTTCTTTAAAGTATTCTGAAAAGACCTCTAAAATTTGAAAATATGCCCACAAAGCGACTTTTTACTGTTGATGGGCATCTAGACTTGGCAACTAACGCCATGACCTTAAACAGAGACTTAACGAAGAATGTTGAAGAAATAAGAAACTTTGAAAAGTCATTGGGACTCAAGGATTTTCAAGACCGAGGTAAGGGTACTGTTTCCCTGCCAGAATTGAGAGAGGGAAATATAGGTTTAGTAATTACTACTTTGATCTCAAGATACTCTTCCACGGGAGAAAAAATAGAAACAATGGCTTTGCCGGGGTGGAATTCCCCAGAACAGGCTTTCGCTAATGCAATGGCTCAGTTGGAATGGTATCGCCAGATGGAAAGTATTGGGGAGATGAAAGCAATTACTAACCGTAATGACCTAATGACGCACCTAACTGAATGGAATGGAGGAACATCTGTAGATAAAAAGCCTATCGGTTATATTTTGGCATTGGAAGGAGCAGATTCCATAGTTAACCTAGATTATCTGCACTTATTTTTCGAAAAGGGCTTGCGGTCAATCGGCATATCGCATTTTGGACCTGGGAGGTATGCAGCTGGGACGAGCTCAGATGGAAGCGGCCTTACAAAAAAAGGACAAGAACTACTTAAAGAAATGAATTCCCTTCCGATGTTTCTAGACATGACGCATCTAACGGACAAAGGTTTCTATCAAGCCTTGGAGATATATAATGGAAAAATAATAGCGAGTCATCAAAACTGTCGGAGCCTAGTTGAGGGAGAACGCCAATTTACAGATGACCAAATAATACATATTATAGAAAGGGGTGGTATTATTGGTGGAGCATTAGATGCTTGGATGCTTCATCCTAATTTCCAAATGAATAAGGATGATCCTAAAAAGATGGGTATTGGATTAGAAAAATTGGTTGATCATTTTGATCACATTTGTCAGCTATCTGGAAATTGTAAACACATTGGTTTCGGCTCAGATTTAGATGGTCTTTTTGGCTTGGAACAAACACCTTTTGATATGAATACAATAGCAGATTTACAAAAGTTTCAGTTTATATTGAAATCCCGCGGTTATTCTGATGAAGATATTGAAAACATATTTTTTAAGAACTGGATAAGAACAATACTCGATATTTTAGATTAAGGTAAATATGTAGTAAAAAGGTTACTTTAATGCTGCTTTTTTTCAATATCTTTTATAAGATCTTTTATGTTTTTAATCCCGTTATAGCAGACCATAATCGTTACAAAAATGTACCACCCATAAAATACTACAAAAAATAAGGTCCAGAAGGGATACTTCATTTTGATTTGATTTTTGTTATTAGCGATCCAACAAACATCCCTAGACCACTCATTAAAAAGCTAAATACTCCAAATTTATATGGCCCAATATTTTTTATAATGTCGGAAGTCAATGAAAATTCTTGAAGTAATAAATATAAAATAGGTATGACTGCTCCTAATATAATTGATATTTTAGCACCTAGGGTGCTTGCGTTTTTAAAATAACAAGAGGCAATTAAAAGGACAGTCATACTGGATAAATAGATCGTTCCTGTGACTTGCATATAGACCCATAGATCGTTACTCAATGGATACCATAATCCATAAAGTAATAGAAATAGACCGATGAAACAAATAATCATTCTATTATAAAAAAGTCCTTTTTTGGAAGACAATTTGTTTTTATGGATGGGTTCTAAAATATCATTATATATAACAGAAGACCATGCGATCAGATAAGAGGAGTTGGTTGACATATCAGCTGCAAGCATAGACGCAATTACGATTCCAATCAACCCAACGGGAATTAACTGGGCTATCATACTTGGCATAGCTAAGATTTCTTGCCCACCTAAAAAAGTAGTTGGTCCAAAATAATAAAGAGCACTTATTCCGAGAAACACTGGAATCACGAAGCGCATCAACATATAGGGAGATGTAGCCATGTATATTTTTTTAGCTATGGTACTGTCTTTTGCCGCCAAAACTCTAGAGATCATAGTTTGCCAGGTTAAAACAGAACCAAAAGCAACTAAAATGTCAAGCATTAGTCTGTCTAGACCGTAATTATAATTTACATTTAAATATAAACTTTCAGGTCCAAGATAATTACTGCTACCTTTAATTATCTGAAACCATCCAAATTGGTAAATTAAAATTCCTGTAATAGTGACAAATCCAAAACACATTAATACAAACTGGATATAATCTGTAACAATAACCGAGATCATTCCTCCAATGACAGTATATATGCCTACAAATATCAATATTAGGGTCATCAGAAGCTCCAAATAACCTTGGTCGATACCAATAGTTATACTTAAAAAACTTCCAGCTTGGCGAAGGAATAATCCCATATTCAGTAGTCCTCCAATAACAATTACTAAACCACTGGCCCATCTAATATTTTTTCCAAACTTCTTTTCTAAAAGTTCTGGAATAGTTATGACGGCCATGTTTCTTAATGGTTTGATACAAAAACCCGTCGCACCAACTATCAACATTGAGCCTCCCAAGGCAATTCCTGGAATGATTCCCTTCAATCCGTATTTAAATCCCAGCTCAGCATTAGCCATACAAGTTGCTATTCCAAACTCTGTGGCAGCCAAACTTGCAATTCCAAGATAAACGTCGACACCTCTGTTGGCAACAAGGAAGTGATCAACATTTGAGATATATTTCCTTAACCAAATTCCTATTATGAGAATTAAAGTTAGATATATCAGAATAATCGAACCATCAATAAAAATATCAAAGTTTGTCAACAGATTTCAAATTATTCAACAAATCAAGAAGTTTGGAGGTGATGACATTAGAGATTTTCTCACCTTTTTCTATGGATGAAAAACTTGGATTTCCAACCACTCCGTTTTCTGACATCATTTTAATGGTTTGAAAATAAGAAATTGAAGGAGGATTAATCATATCACCAATTAAAGGATCAAATTTTTGATCTGACGGAGATTTTATTTTATCCTTATGTACCAATTCTGGAGCAATATGGAGCATAAGACTAGTTTCAAATTCCCCAGCATGACCAGTGCCTCCAGGACCTGAATCGTTAATTTTTTTTAGCTCATTATTGGCCAATTTCCACCAAGTAATCAAATTGAAATGACAATGTTGAAATTTATTGCCTAAAGTTTCAAGAATAACCTGACCAATTCCTTGATTGCCTCCATGGCTGTTGAGAAATAAAAAGTTTTTAAATCCATGGGAAATCATAGATTTAACCATTTCCTGAATTATTTTTTTAAGAGTAGAATGTCTAAAGGTTAAGGTGCCTTCAAAGTCCATGTGGTGATCAGAGCATCCTATTGGAATGGTGGGAAGCAAAATAAATTTGTCCTCAGCAAGACGATTTAGCTCATGAATGAAATGTTCACCAATTAATCTGTCAGTAGATAAGGGTAAATGTGGGCCATGTTGTTCTGTAGCACAGAGTAAAATAAGAACAGGTAAGTTTTTGTTGATTTTACTTGTCTCTTCAGAGGTAAGTTTATCCCAAATCATATAGTTAATTTTTTACAGCTGCCCACATTTCAATTTCTACCAAAAGACCTTCGATCAATCCAGTTTCTACTGCGGTTCTTACAGGTTTAGGATCATCGAAATATTTTTTATAAATAACATTAAATCGATCCCAATTTTTAATGTCTTTTATATAAACGTTGACTTTAAAAACATCATTGAATGATGCTCCACCGGTAAGAAGTTGCTTCTGACAGTTGCGAAGTGTTAATTCAGTTTGTTCTTCAATATTATCGCCGAGGATGTTTCCATCATTGTCAATAGAGGCTTGTCCGGAAATAACAACAATATTACTGGTGTTGACTTTAAGTACTGGGGAGTAAGGTCCTGCAGTGATGTGTTGGGATGATCTGGTGGGGCTAGTTTTTGTAGGGTATTCCACAAAACCTTTTGTTGTTACATTTAAGGGTAGATAGCCTGTAAAACCAGAAATTTTCCACCTCTCGTTTACTTTTACACAACGGTAGATTGTTTGCCAACAGAATGGGACTTTTTCACCGTTTATTTTTTCAGCAAATCCAGAAAATTTTTTGTGTAATAGTGCTTTATTTCCACTGATCTCAATATAATCGAGGTAAGTCACTTTGATCAGAATGTCAATAGGCTTTTCAATCCAATTTTCATTAGCAAATTCTTTTGCCTGTTTTAACCATTCCGCTTTGTACAATTCTAAATTTGGAAAACTAATCTTCCAGAGGTCTGGATTGCTTTCGAAGTTTCCATGAATTCCCATAAAATGATCCACAACGAAATCATCTTTGACCATTTCCCAATCTTGATTTGCAAAAGCCAATGAATCTCTTTCAACTAACATCTCCCACAATTGGGCTTTGTCCTTATCTTTATCCTTATTAAAGGGGTTTATAATTTTCATTTAAATTTTAATTTAAAATTTCAGCCTTATTAATTAAATATTGGTTAATGGCATCTAAATCAGGTTCAATGCCCAATCCATCTCCCTTAGGAAGATATGCAAAAGGGGGTTCAATTTTAATTGGACTTTTCAGTAGGTCATGTTCTCTTAT
>NZAX01000096.1 GCA_002687665.1 Flavobacteriaceae bacterium | reverse complement strand
GGAACTTATTAATCTTATAACTAAATTCATTTCATTCTAAACATTTAAAAAATCAAACAATAAGCTGTAAATTGAAAATTAACCGATTCTATATATAATTAATATTATGTCAAATAGAGCTTTAAGATAACTGTCCATTACCCCCCCTACATTTGCAAAGGGCTAAAAAAAGTATTATAATATTGTACAATAATCACGATAAGATTACCCATGAGTAAAAAATTGAAAAGTCTATCAGATTTGGCCAAAATAAAATTCGAGGGATTGGCTCCAGATCAAGAGGAAAAAATTGATCGCGATTTAGGTTTCATACCTCAACAATTAGAGGCCCATTATAGTAAGAAAGGCAGAGCTGGAAAAGTTGTAACTATTATCAAAGGTTTTGAGGGTGACAAGGAAGGACTGAAATCCTTAGCCAAAACACTTAAACAGTCGATAAATACCGGTGGAACTTTTAAAGATGGAGAGATTCTCATTCAAGGCAATTACAGAGATCAGATTATTGATAAATTAGAAAAGATGGGACACAAGGTCAAACGTATTGGAGGATGATCTATAAGCCCCAGTTAATGGGTTCTTTTCCATTTTTAATTAAATAGGCATTGGTTTTAGAAAAATGCTTATTGCCAAACCAGTACCCTCTATTGGCACTTAAAGGTGAAGGGTGCCCGGAGGTTAAGATATAATGTTTTGTTTCATCGATGAGTTTCAATTTTTGCTTAGCATATCCCCCCCACAATAAAAAAACAATGTTTTGATATCTGTCAGAGAGTAATTTAATCACCTGATCGGTGAATTTTTCCCAGCCTTTTCCCTGATGGCTTCCTGCCCTGTGGGCTTGTACCGTCAGAGTGGCGTTAAGCAATAAAACACCTTGCTTGGCCCACGGGCTCAAGTCACCACTTTTGGGATAAGGAATTTGAACATTTCCAGCCAATTCCTTAAAAATATTGATCAGTGAAGGTGGATGAGGAACACCAGAAGGTACTGAAAAGCAAAGTCCTTGAGCTTGTCCTGGACCGTGGTATGGGTCCTGGCCCAAAATCACCACTTTTGTTCTTTTTGGCGGACAAAGGTCAAAAGCATTAAATATCAATTTTCCAGGAGGAAAACATTTGGAGCTGTTATAGGCCGACTTTACAAAATCAATCAGTGCTTTAAAATATGGAGTTTCGAATGTGTCCCGCAATATTTTTTCCCAATCTGGATGTATGCTTACTGCCATGATTTCTTAATTTTGTATGGCTAATTTAGAAAAATAGATGGGCTATCTCCCAAAAAAAACACTTGAGGATCTTGAATTTTTTGAGGTCACAGAACAAATCGCTGATTTTGCAATTACTCCTATGGGTAAAGCCTCCTGTACTGCTTTAGAGCCTCTAATGGAACAAGACGCTATGCTCAAAGAACTCCATATCGTTTCTGAATACTTGGCTTCTTTTGACAATGACAACAGGATACCCAATCATGGATTTGAAGACCTCTCACCAGCTTTACAATTGCTGAAAATAAAAAACAGTGTATTAGAAATCATAGCTTTTAGAAATATTGCTTCTGCCTCCCAAACGGTCAATACCCTATTATTATTCTTTAATAAATTTAAGAGCTACTACCCTTCCTTACATCTTTTGAAAGGTGAGATGGTTGTCAATAAAGAAATCCAAAAAGAAATTGATAACGTCATTGATCGATTTGGAGAAATCCGTGACAGTGCCTCTGAAAACCTCCATACCATAAGAAAACAAATTCAAGCTATTAAGAGTAAAATAAGCCAAAGCTTTAACAAAGCATTATCTCATTGCCAAAATCTGGACTATTTGGACGATATCCGTGAATCGGTTATTGAAAATAAAAGGGTATTGGCAGTTAAAGCCATGTACCGGAGGAAAGTCAAAGGTGGAATTATGGGCAGCTCCAAAACAGGAAGTATCGTTTTTATTGAACCTGAAGCCACATTAAATTTTTCGAGAGAACTTCAAAATCTTGTTTTTGAGGAATCTGAGGAAATAAAAAAAATATTAAGCCAACTTTCAGATTACTTGCGTCCTCAATTTGATTTGATCAGCCATTATCAAAGTTATTTAATCCATATCGACACCGTCTTTGCCCGTGCTCGTTATGCTCAAACCATAAATGGTTTACTGCCTATTTTCTCGGATAAACAAGAATTGGAACTTATAAATGCTTACCACCCACTACTCTACCGTTCTAATCAGTTGGAAAACAAAAAAACCCATCCTCAAGACATTCATTTGCACCCCGAGAGCAGGATTGTTGTGATATCGGGGCCCAATGCCGGAGGAAAAAGTATTACCCTCAAAACAGTAGGTCTACTCCAATTGATGTTACAAAGTGGCATACTTATTCCCGTTCATGAGAAAAGTAGGGTATGTTGGTTTGGTAGCATCCTCACAGATATTGGAGACAATCAATCTATTGAAAATCATCTGAGCACCTATTCTTATCGCCTAAAAAACATGAAAGGTTTTTTGAAAAAATGCGATGACAACACCCTCTTTTTGATCGATGAATTTGGAACGGGTTCTGATCCCGAGTTGGGAGGAGCCTTGGCCGAAGTCATCTTAGAGGATTTTTACGAGCGTAAATCCTTTGGATTGATTACTACTCACTACGCCAACCTCAAACTTTTGGCTGATGAACAACCGGCTATGTTAAATGCTAATATGCAATTTGATGATAAAACACTCGAACCTGTTTTTAAGTTGATCCTGGGAGAAGCCGGCAGTTCTTTTACCTTTGAAGTGGCTCAAAAGAATGGTATTCCCTTCAGTTTGATTAACCGAGCCAAAAAGAAAATTGAACGAGGAAAAGTTCGCTTCGATGCAACTATTGCTAAAATGCAAAAAGAGCGCCACCAGATAGCTAAAACCGGAAAGTCTTTGAAGGAAAAAGAGAATAAGTTTGAAAATGAGTCGCAGCGATTGAAAATACTCAATGAAAAATTAAAATCTAAATTGGTCAATTATCAGGAATTGTTTGATCACAACCAACGGATGATCGTTTTGGGAAACAAAGTCAATGACCTTGCAGAACGATTCTTCCAAAACAATAAAAAAAGACCTTTGATCGCAGACTTGTTGCGTTTGGTAGAGTCAGAAAATGCGAAAAGAAAACGAAAAACCCCAGCGCAAGCCAAAAAAAACCGTGAGGTAAAAAAAGAAGTTGCCAAAGAAGTAAATCAGAAACTGGTAAGCATTCGTAAGGAAAAAAAGAAAAATAAAGCAACTGCCACAACTCTAAAAACCAAACCTTTAGTTGATCTCAAAGTGGGAGATAAAGTCAGAATAGTAGATGGTAAATCTGTGGGTAGTATTGACGCCATAGAGAAGCAAAAAGCCATTGTCAACTATGGCTTGTTTACCACTCAGGTGAGTTTAGATCAATTGGAAATAGCTAATTGATCCTCCGTGTTGATTTATTCCGACCATTATACTTTTTGTCACTTTTTTTCTAATGCCTCTCAAACTCGATAAAAAGGAGATTATTTGACTATAGTTATGCTTTAGGGTAATTATCATCTCATTATTTTCCTTTGGAATGTTTACTAAGTTTACCTGTAGACTTGGCCACCAACAAGGATACAGAGGCATCACCGGTAATATTTATAACAGTTCGACACATGTCTAGAGGACGGTCGATAGCAAAAATTAGCGCCAAGCCTGCTTCCGGAATACCTGCTTGAGCTAAAACAATGACTAGCATCACCATTCCAGCTCCAGGTACGGCAGCAGCTCCAATAGAAGCCAAAGTAGCCGTCATGACAATTGTCAATTGGGTACCCGCACCTAAATCCATCCCGAAAGCCTGAGCAATAAAAACAGCTGCTACAGCTTGATAAAGGCTAGTGCCATCCATATTAATTGTAGCACCAATAGGCAATACAAAACTGGCTACTTCTTCATCGACACCCAAATGTTCTTCTACCCGCTCCATGGTCACGGGAAGAGTTGCCGCACTGGAACTAGTAGAAAAGGCAAGTAATTGAGCTGGTGCAATACCCTCAATAAATTTTTTAGGCTTAAGTTTTACAAATAGCTTAACTAATAAAAGATAAAATATACCCATAACAACTAAGCCAATGACTAAAGTCATGGCATACATACCCAAGGCACGAAACAAGTCCAAACTTGGGGATTCGACTATAAGTGCTGCCAATAGGGCAAATACTCCATAAGGTGCAACCAACATGATCAAATCGATTAGCCTAAGAATGACCTCATTAAATCCATCAAAAAAATCCTTTACAGGTTTTGATTTTTCCGCAGGAATAAGTATCAATCCCACCCCAAAAAACAGAGCAAAAAAGATAACTTGAAGCATATTCCCATTTTCAGTAGTAGCTTTAAAAATATTGTCAGGAACCAAATCTACTAATGCTTGCAATGGGCCTGCATCTTTTTGTTGTTTAGCAATGGCTTGTTTTTTTTCAGCATCGGATTGGTACGCTGTAATGAGGTCTTGTCGGGTTTCTTCGCTTATGCTTGTCCCTGGTTTTATGGCATTGACCATGACCAATCCAATCATCACAGCTACAATGGTTGTTATAATGTAAATGCCAATGGTACGACCTCCCATTTTAGATAATTTTGAAATATCTTTTAGATCAGAAACTCCCTTAATCAAAGAGCCCAGTATCAGGGGCATGGCGATTAGCTTGAGGGCATTTATAAAAATAGTCCCAAAAGGCTTTACCCAATGGGAAATGATCTTGGGACCAGCTTCAAATGTAGTAAAGATTATACCCACTAAAACACCAAGAATCATACCTAGCAGAATACTCCAATGTAATGGTATTTTTTTCATTCGTTTAACTTAGGTTAGCTTTATGAAAATCAATTATTTAGCAGGGTATTGACCTCTAACTTAAAACATACGCCTGCCCATCAATGGAAAGGTAATAGTTTTGTGTACTACTTTTTGACAACTCTGTCCAATAGAGTTAAATCTGCCAAAACCAAAGCGGCCATTGCTTCTACAATTGGGACAGCCCTCGGAACAACACAAGGGTCGTGTCTTCCTTTACCCTGCATTTCTACGTTTTCACCCTTATTGTTGATGGTTTGCTGAGACTGCATGATGGTGGCTACAGGTTTAAAAGCGACATTAAAATAGATGTCCATCCCGTTGGAAATTCCTCCTTGTATCCCACCAGATTGGTTCGTTTGAGTAGTACCATCATTATTGTATAAATCATTGTGATTACTTCCCCTATCTTTTGCACCTTCAAAGCCACTGCCATACTCGAAACCTTTTACTGCATTAATCGAAAGCATGGCCTTTCCTAATTCTGCATGCAGTTTGTTGAAAACAGGCTCTCCCAATCCAGCAGGAACGTTTTGAATTACACAACTTATGATCCCTCCTACAGTATCCCCTTCTTTTCGAATTTGTTTTATATATTTCTCCATTTCCAATGCCTTTTCGGGGTCGGGACAACGGACAGGATTTTGTTCTATAGTATCAAGATCTACTTCCTGATAGGTTTTATTCATTTGGATTTCTCCCACAGCAGAAACATAGGCTGTGAATTTGACATCACTTAGGAACTGTTTGGCGATGGCTCCTGCCACCACCCTACTGGCAGTCTCTCGGGCCGAACTTCTTCCCCCTCCACGATAATCCCTAAATCCGTATTTGTCATCGTAGACCTTGTCTGCGTGTGAAGGTCGATATTGGTCCTTGATATGGTCGTAATCCTTTGATTTCTGATTGGTATTGAAAATAGCGAATCCTATTGGAACTCCAGTGGTTATCCCATCAAAGATACCGGAAAAAAATTCAACTTCATCGGGCTCTTTCCTTTGAGTTACTATGGCCGATTGTCCAGGTTTTCTTCGATTGAGATCCTTTTGAATGGCTTCCATATCAAGCTCAATACCTGAAGGACATCCATCTATCACACCCCCAATACCGAGTCCGTGAGACTCTCCAAAAGAGGTTAACTGAAACAATTTGCCAAATGAATTTCCTGACATACGATTTTAAAATGCAAATATAATGTGAAAGTTTTGATTAGGCTTGGGGAATATTTAACTATCCAATTATAGAGATAAAAATAATTGATAATGATCATCGGTGGGTTTCGATTGTTTTGAATCGAACATGATTAAACCCAGTTTGAAAAAATTGATAGAAAATACAATGCCTTTTTGAGTACATATCTCCCGCCATGCTCTCTTCATTCCACTACTCCAGTGAATATCATCAAAAATAACTATGGCCCTATCCGATATATTATTTTTAAGTAATTCAAAATATTTAAGAGTAGCCTCATATCGGTGATTACCGTCAATAAAGACTAAATCAAAGTAAATATTACTTATTACGATATTTTGTAATGATTTATCATACAATCCATGAACAACTTCAAAATGATTCTCACCCGAAATTAAATCAAATCTGGTTGAAGCAATTTCGCAAAGTCCTTTTACACCTTCCATGCTAATGAATTTTGTATTTTTTTTACCCTCTAATGCTTTGATAAAATACTGACCTGAAACACCTAAATTGGTTCCGATTTCCAAGATGTTTTTAATCCTACTTGCTTGGGAAAGTCGATAAAAAAACTGACCCCAAATTTCAGGTGAAGCAGCACGGCCAACCACTTCTGCAACAGTCATTATAGATTTATGACCAATTTCTTCAAAACTGATCTTTCGTTTATCAGTAATCAAATCCAATCTGAACTGATTCAGTTTTTTAAAAAGTTGATTTTCATCGGGAGTGTTTTCACCATTTAGTGTCTTTAAAAAAGCTTGAGCGATTTGTTTACCTTCTACCCCATGTTGACTTAACCTTTGTAAGTTCTTGTAAATAAATACTTTACAACAGAAAAAATGTTTAGTTTTTAATAATTTATTGTAAAGCATTTTAGGTGCTTTTTTTGAAAATGATAGGGTTGAGATAAGTGTCGATAACTTCACCTATTTTGGCCCCGGGACACCAAGTATTCCAATCATTGACCTGTCCATCGTTAGAAGGGGACACCAGTCGCATATTTTTGTCCATGTAGATGACGGTCATTACTTTCCTTGTCTGGTTAGTATTATTTGGGCCTGCACGATGAAAAATCCAACCAGAATGAAAGCTAACTTCACCCAAATCAAAAGGTTCTGATACTTTTTCAAAATCAGTTACTCTCAATCGATTTTCGATTTGTTTTTCACTTTCGTCACTAATGGCCAAGGCTCTGCCTTCACTAATGACCTGACTTCCGGCACTGAATTCTAAAGGTCCCATTTCGGGGTCAATTTTATGTAAAGGTATCCAAGCCGTTATGGTCTTATCACTACTTAATGGCCAATAGTATTGATCTGCATGCCAAGGAGTAAAGCCTCCATCCCCCTCTTTGTAGAGAGCTTGGTCGTGATACATTCTTACTCCCTCAACCTCCATCAATTCGGTGGCAATCTTAGCCAATCTTTTAGAGAATACAAATCTTTTAATTTCTTCGTCTTCTGTCCACAGATTTAAAATTTGTAAAAAAGCCTTACCATATGTATCTCGTTTCTTTAAAGGAATTGAATCTTTTGATTTTTGATCTACTTTATGGGAAATTGATTGTTCGAAAAATCTCAATGTTTCGGCATCAAAGATGTTTTTTAGTTTGATAAACCCGTTGTTTCGATAAAAACTGATTTGATCAGAATTTAAAGGATAATTTTTGTCTAGAAGATGTAAATGCCTCATTAAATTTTAATTTTGTGATTAACTAAGGAGGTGATTGAGTTATAGATTAAACAATTTTTGTTTCAGAGGACGCAGATAATTTAAAATTGGATTTGTTTCAAAATAAAGATAATATCAAAAATTACAAAAAATAATTTTTTCATATGTCTGCAAATTTCTAAAATTGAGAAAAAGCAATAACTTTAATATATATACACATGAAAGATAACAGCAAACTAATTCATGAATTTAGGAAAGTAGTAGGGAGAAAATATGTCTTTACGGACAGTTTAAACAAAGAACCTTTCTCTAAAGGCTGGAGGTATGGAGAAGGAAATGCATTAGCTGTTATTAAACCTGGAATATTAATTGAGTTATGGGATGTCCTTAAAATTTGTGTAAAGGAAGAAATGATTATTATCATGCAAGCGGCAAATACAGGACTAACGGGGGGGTCAACACCATATGGTAGTGGATATGATAGGCCAATTATTATTATTAATACAATGAGAATTGACCATATCCACTTAATAAACGATGGAAATCAGATTATAGGATTAGCTGGAAGTACATTATATGACTTAGAAAAAAAGCTAAAACCTGCAGGAAAAGAGCCTCATTCTGTCATAGGATCAACTTCTATAGGCGCCTCAATAGTTGGTGGAGTTTGTAATAATTCCGGTGGATCATTAGTCAAAAGAGGTCCAGCATATACTGAACTTGCTCTTTATGCAAAAGTTAATAAAGATGGAAAACTTGAATTAGTAAATGAGCTGGATATTAATCTTGGAAAAAGTCCCGAGGAAATTTTAATAAACCTTCAAAATAAAAATTATACAAATTCGGATATAATTAAAAGCAAGAAGTTAGCATCCGACGATAAATATATTGAAATTATAAGGGATGTTGAATCAAAAATACCATCTAGATTTAATGCTGATAAAAGACTTTTATACAATGCATCTGGAAGTGCTGGAAAAATTGCAGTTTTTGCTGTTCGCCTAGATACATATGACATTCCAAAGAAAAATCAGGTTTTTTATGTTGGAACAAATGACCCTAAAATATTCACTAAAATTAGAAGAGATATTTTATCAAATTTTAAATCACTTCCTACCTCTGGAGATTATTTACATAAAGATTGCTATGATGCTGCCAAAAAATATAGTAAAGACACATTTATTGTTATAGAAAAACTTGGAACTAAATTTCTCCCAACACTCTTTGAGCTTAAAAGAAAAGTTGACTTAATTTCAAAGAAAATACCTTTTTTACCAACTAGATTTTCAGATAGACTGATGCAATTTTTAAGTAATTTTTGGCCAAATCATTTACCAAAAAGAATTGAAAAATATAGAGGTTTATATGAACACCATTGGATTATTGAAATGTCAGATGATGGAATTGAAGAAGCAAGAAAATACTTTAAAAAATTCTTCAAAAACAATAATGGTGGATTTTTTGAATGTACTGAAAAAGAAGGTAAAAAGGCAATTTTACACAGGTTTACTGCTGCAAGTGCATTTGGAAGATATGCAGCATTAAATGAAGATAAAATTGGAGGAGAAATGTCATTAGATATAGCATTTCCTCGAAATGAAAAAAATTGGTTTGAAAAATTACCAAAAGAAATTGACGACATGTTCGAAATGAAGCTTTACTATGGACATTTATTTTGTCATGTTCTACATCAAAATTATATTATAAAAAAAGGTGTTGATCCAAAAATACTTAAAGAAAAACTTTTTAAAACTTACGATAATAGAGGAGCTGAATACCCATCAGAACATAATGTAGGACACGAATATAAAGCTAAAGATACCCTTAGAAATTTTTATAAAAGTCTTGACCCAACTAATACTTTCAATCCAGGAATAGGTCTAACTAGTAAACTAAAAAACTGGAAATAGATTTAAAATTCATAATTTAGCTACATGTTGAAAAATATTCTTTTCCTTACGATAAGTCTAATTTTCTTAGGTTGTTCAACTCCTACCAATGAGTTTACTATCCAAGGTTCTATTGATTTAAAT
>NZAX01000095.1 GCA_002687665.1 Flavobacteriaceae bacterium | reverse complement strand
AGTTACTGTGCTAAAGGATCGGTTAGAAGAAGTCTGGAACAAATAGGTTTTTGTGTAGACCGACTAGAGGGTCCCCCTGGAAAAAGGGAAATGTTGAGAGCCATAAAAAAGGTTTAGTTTATTTTTGAAAAAAAAACAAATGAAATTATTGGTTACCGGAGCTACGGGACTGATTGGTAAAAACTTAATTACCCATGCTAAGCAACGTAAAATCAGCATTCATTTTTTAACTACTCGAAAAGGGGAATGTATTAATTCTAATGGCATCAAAGGCTTTTTTTGGAATCCTGGACAGGATGAGATTGATGATAGTTGCTTCGAAGGAGTAGATACTCTAATTCATTTGGCCGGAGCAAATATTTCTAAACCTTGGACTCCTAAGAACAAAAAAGAAATTTTGGAGAGCAGGTTGAATGGTACTCGTCTGTTAAGAAAGACTCTGGATCGAAAAAAAATAAAAATGAAAAGTATTTGTTGTGCAGGGGCCATAGGGATTTACCCTAATAGTAAAGATGATATTCATGAAGAAAATAGTCGTCTTTCACAAGAAAATTTTTTACAAAAAGTCACTTATGCATGGGAGCAAGAATCAAAGGCTTTGTCCAAAAACTCGAAAAATTTATCAATTTTTAGAATCGGTTTGGTTTTGGCTAAAGAGGGAGGGGTGCTATCTAAATTGACTCCTCCGGTAAAATTTTATTTGGGAACAGCTTTTGCTTCAGGAAAGCAGTGGCAAAGTTGGATCCATATTGATGATTTGTCACGATTATTTTTTAGGGCAGTTGATGATCGGTGGGAGGGAACTTTCAATGCTGTTGCTCCTAATCCCATTTCACAAATAAACTTGATAAAAGAAATAGGGAGGACTTTAAACCGCCCAGTTTTTTTGCCCAATATTTCTGCTTTTTTTTTGCAATTGTTCATGGGAGAACGCTCTCTTTTGATTCTAGGTAGTCAAAGGGTCAGTGCTAAACTGATTTTGTCAAAAGGATTCACGTTCCAATTCCCATTTTTACAGCCGGCACTAAATGATATCTTTAAAAAAAAGAATGACAATTTGACAAAAAAAGGTAGTTGGCAGTAATTTTGAGTATTTAATAAAATAAAGAATAAAATGGCAAAAAAACCGTCTAAAGCCAAGGCAAAAGGAAAAAAACCCACTGTTAATAAAAAATCCATCAAGCCAGACATTTCCAAAAAGCTTGAGGAATTGAATAGAAACCTTGATCAGGAAAAGGACAAGTACCTTCGTTTGTTTGCAGAGTTTGAAAATTTTAAGAAAAGAACTGCCAAAGAGCGCATAGAACTTTTTAAAACTGCTGGTCAAGAGGTTATTAGTTCCATATTGCCCATTTTAGATGATATGGAACGCGCAATCAATCAAACCCCTGAGCAGGAAAAAAAGTCCATCGAGGGTTTCGTTTTAATCAACAACAAATTGGCAGATGTTCTTAAAAGTAATGGATTGGATGTTACTGAGACTAACATAGGTGA
This sequence comes from Flavobacteriaceae bacterium, assembly GCA_002687665.1. Taxonomy (GTDB): domain Bacteria; phylum Bacteroidota; class Bacteroidia; order Flavobacteriales; family Flavobacteriaceae; genus UBA8316. Next base: position 5,389 of record NZAX01000095.1, on the reverse strand, counting down.
TACATTTGATGCAGAAATACACGAGGCGATCACACTGATTCCCTCAGCTGATGATCAAAAAGGTAAAATAATAGACGTGACTGAAAAAGGATATCAACTTGGAGATAAAATAATAAGATTCCCCAAGGTCGTCGTAGGACAATGAGCCATATGAAAGAAGATTATTATGAAATTTTGGGCCTATCAAAAGGTGCGTCAGCAAATGAAATTAAAAAGGCTTATCGCAAAAAAGCGATAGAATTTCACCCAGACAAAAACCCTGGTGATAAAGAAGCTGAAACCAATTTCAAAAAGGCAGCAGAGGCTTATGAGGTCTTGAGTGATCCTCAGAAAAAATCGCAGTACGACCAGTTTGGGCATTCTGCTTTCGAGTCTGGTGGTTTTGGAGGAGGAGGTATGAATATGGATGATATTTTCAGTCAATTTGGAGATATCTTTGGTAGCGCTTTCGGTGGTGGTGGCTTTAGTGGTTTTGGCCAATCACAGCCCAAATCAAAAGGAGGGAACCTCAGAATCAGAGTACAGTTGAGTATTAAAGAGGTTGCCCATGGTGTGGAAAAGAAAATTAAAGTTAGAAGAAAAGTTCAAGCTGAAGGAGTGAGTTATGACACTTGTAGAACTTGTGAGGGAAAAGGACAAGTAATGCGTGTGACTAATACAATCCTGGGAAGGATGCAAAGTGCATCTACTTGTCCCAAATGTAATGGAAGTGGGCAAATTATATCAAATCGACCTGCTGGAAGTGATGCCAATGGCATGGTTGAACAAGAAGAAGCGGTATCCATAAAAATTCCTGCCGGGGTAGAAGAAGGTATGCAATTGAAAGTGACTGGAAAAGGTAATGAGGCTATTGGTAATGGTATATCTGGAGATTTGTTAGTTTTAATTGAGGAAAGTACGGATGATAATTTTGTCCGAGAGGGAAATCACTTGCATTTTGACCTATACATCAGCATAGCCGAGGCCGCTTTAGGTGTATCTAAAGAAATTAATTTATTGGAAGGAAAAGTCAGGATCAAACTAGAGTCTGGTATACAGTCTGGAAAAACATTAAGATTGAGAGGTAAAGGAGTGCCTGACTTGAATGGATATGGAAATGGAGATCTTTTGGTTCATGTCAATGTTTGGACCCCAAAAACTCTAAATAAAGAACAAAAGCAATTTTTTCAGAAAATGCTTGAGGATGAAAATTTTACCCCTAATCCAGACAAGTCCGATAAATCATTTTTCGAAAAGGTGAAGGACATGTTTGCATAAATCTTCGATCTAAGAAAAAATATTTATATTTGAACAACACTAAATTTCTATAGTGTTATTTCTTTTTCATAGCAATTTTTTCCCATCCTTAGAAATAAGGGTGGGTTTTGTTTTTGTGTTATATTAGTATCGATTTAATTTCATGCAAAAAATTACAGATTTCTTTAACTATAACATAAAGATGGGTAGTGATATCGTCCTATCGCCGAAATCTATGTTAATCATTATTGGTGTTTTTGTACTTACTTATTTATTCCTGAAGGTATTTCGACGTATTGTATTTAAAACCCTGAACAATGACACTAAACTAAAGTTTAGGGGGATTTTAACTTTTTTCAATTATCTGGTTTACCTGATTGTGATTTTAATTACTTTAGACAATGTTGGGGTAAAAGTAAGCACAATTTTTGCGGCATCCGCAGCACTATTGGTGGGGGTTAGCTTAGCCCTGCAAACTTTAATACAAGATGTTTTTTCGGGGATCTCTATTTTGGCGGACCAAACAGTTCATGTAGGAGACGTAATACAATTAGATGGTCAGGTGGGAAGAGTAGAAAATATTATGTTAAGAACCACTAGAGCAGTGACTAGAGACAATAAAGTACTTATAATTCCCAATCATAAATTCTTGACTTCAATTCTTTATAATTGGACTGAAAATGGTACTTTGACCAAAGAGTCAATCCATTTTGGAGTTGCCTACAATACTGATATTCAATTGTTAAAGGATACAGTAATACAGATTACTAATGACCACCCCAAGGTTTTGGCTAAACCAGAACCATTTCTACTTTTTGACGATTTTGGAGACAGTGCATTGATGTTCCAACTTTTCTTTTCTATGAATAAAAGCTTTGAGGCCAATCTCGTTAAAAGTGATCTCAGATTTAAGATTTTTGAAAAACTAAAGGCATCTAATATCGAAATACCATTTCCACAAAGGGTAGTTATACTTAAAAATAATACTTTGGAAACCAAATGAAAAAAATATTATTGATTGAGGATGAAGAACCCATTAGAAGAGTACTAATCCGAATTTTAGAAGAAGAAAGCAAGGACTATGAAATCACACAATGTGAGGATGGTAAATTAGGACTAACCACACTGTATAAGGAGGATTTCGACTTAGTACTTTGTGATATTAAAATGCCTAAAATGGATGGTGTAGAGGTTTTACAAAAAGCCAGGGAAAATGGCATTAATGTTCCATTCATCATGTTGACCGGCCATGGAAATGTCTCCACTGCGGTTGAAGCTATGAAGTCCGGAGCTTATGATTTTATTTCCAAACCACCGGACTTGAATCGGTTGCTTACAGCTGTTAGGAATGCTCTACAAATAAAGAATTTGGTTTTAGAGAATAAGAACCTAAAAAAAAGAATTGCCAAAAGGTATGAGATGGTTGGTGATTCACCCCAGATCAATGAGATTCACAATTTGATCGAAAAGGTAGCCCCAACAGATGCTAGGGTATTAATTACAGGAGAAAATGGTACTGGTAAAGAACTCGTAGCCCATCACCTACATCAAAAAAGTAATCGGGCTGGAGCTCCTTTTGTAGAAGTGAATTGTGCAGCCATTCCTGCCGATTTGATTGAAAGTGAACTCTTTGGTCATATAAAAGGAGCTTTCACATCTGCTGTTAAAGATCGTCCAGGAAAGTTTGAAATTGCCAATGGAGGTACACTATTTTTGGATGAAGTAGCAGATATGAGCCTTGCAGCTCAAGCCAAAGTTTTGAGAGCACTACAAGAAAATAAAATTCAAAGAGTGGGAGGAGAAAAAGACATAAAGGTAAATGTTCGTGTTATCGCCGCCACCAATAAAGATTTGAATAATGAAATTGATGAGGGAAAATTTCGAGAGGATCTTTATCACCGTTTAGCTGTTATTCTTATTAAAGTTCCTTCACTTAAAGAAAGAAAAGTTGACATTCCAATATTGGTGGATTACTTCACCGTTAGTCTTATGAACGAACAGGGTATGGATCGAAAAACCTTTTCTAAAAGTGCCATTACTCAATTGATGGATTATCCATGGACTGGAAATATTCGCGAGCTTAAAAATGTTGTTGAAAGACTTATGATCTTGGGATCAAACCCTGTCACTGCAGATGATATCCAACAATTTGCTGCTAAATCTAAACTTTAATTGATGATGAGAAAATTATTGCTATTATTATTATGCAGCGGCCTTTCTGTTCAAGCTCAAAATGATGAAGTAATAAATAGCCAAATTAAGGAGATTTATCGCCAGGTGCTGACACAAGGAAAAAGTTATGATTGGTTAAATCATCTCACCAATCAAATTGGGGGCCGATTGTCAGGTTCGTTGAATGCTGAACGGGCCATTAAATGGGCTAAAGATGAACTTGATGCATTGCAATTGGATTCCGTATGGTTGCAAACAGTTATGGTTCCCAAGTGGGTAAGAGGGACTTTTGAGTACGCTAATATAGAATCTAGCCCAGGGAATACAATAAACGTCAGCATTTGTGCCTTAGGAGGCTCCATTGCAACACCTTCTGCAGGAATTCGTGCCAATGTGGTTGAAGTCAAACATATTGAAGATCTTGCTTTATTGGGTAAAGATAAAATTGAGGGTAAGATTGTTTTTTTTAATCGTCCAATGGAAGCAGATTTAATCAATACATTTGAAGCCTACAGTGGTGCCGTAGATCAGAGATACATTGGTGCAGCCGAAGCTGCTAAATTTGGTGCTTTGGCTGTTATTGTTCGCTCTTTAAATTTAAGATTGGACGACTACCCTCACACAGGAGTGATGAGTTATGGTAATTTGCCCATAAATAAAAGAATTCCTGCTGCAGCGATCAGCACTAATGGTGCAGAGTTACTAAGTTCAATGATTTCTCTGAATCCCAAATTACGTTTTTTTATAAAGCAAAATTGCAAGAATTATCCAGAGGTAAGGTCTTATAATGTGATTGCACAGATTAAAGGGGAGGTATCACCTGAGAAAATCATTTTGGTAGGTGCCCATTTAGATTCATGGGATTTAGGTGATGGAGCACACGATGATGGGGCAGGGGTCGTTCAGTCTATGGAAGTCTTGAGACTTATGAACTCTATTAATTTTCGTCCTAAAAACACCATTCGCTTGGTATTGTTTGCCAATGAAGAAAATGGATTAAATGGTGCCAAGGCATACAGTCAAATGGTTAAAAAAGACAAAGAGCAACACCTTTTAGCACTTGAGTCGGATACTGGGGGCTTCAGCCCTTTGGGATTTAATTTTGACACTAAACAAAAATACTTGAATAAAATTTTGTCTTGGAAATCCTATTTTAGTCCTTACTTTATTCATTTTTTTGGAGATAATGGAAGTGGTGCAGATGTTAGTTTACTAAAAAGCAATGCAAAAGTTCTGGCAGGTTTGAAAACTGACCCACATAGATATTTCATTCATCATCATTCAGAGATGGACACTTTTGATCAAATTAACAAGAGAGAATTGGAGATGGGTGCTGCAACAATGGCTGCATTGGTATTCCTCACAGATCAATTAGGTCTTGAATAAGAATATTTTTCTGTTTATTTTCAATGAGTTTAAGTACATATACCCAAGAATTTGGAATCAATCTTAAATTAGCCTTTCCCGTTATAGTTGGTATGCTAGGGCACACTGTAGTTCAGTTGATCGACAATATCATGGTTGGTCAATTGGGCACTGCTGAATTAGCTGCTGTTTCACTTGGTAATAGTTTTGTTTTTGTGGCCATGTCTATAGGAATAGGATTCTCTACTGCAATTACTCCAATGATTGCTGAGTCTTTCGGAGCAAAAAATTATAATAATGTCAGGTATGTTTTTGTTCATGGTTTGATCCTTTGTTTTGGATTGGGACTTATTTTGGCCATATTGGTGTTATGGGCTCAACCTCTATTATCTCAAATGGGTCAACCCCATGAAGTTGTTTTTTTGGCTAAACCTTACCTTTTTTGGGTGGCTATGTCTCTTGTTCCTCTTGTTGGTTTTCAGGGGTTAAGGCAGTTTGCGGAGGGTTTGTTTCAGACCCGTTTGGCCATGTATGCAACTTTGATGGGCAATGTAATCAATGTATTGCTAAATTACCTTTTGATTTTTGGAATTCACGGTTTTCCTGAGTTGGGCGT
>NZAX01000094.1 GCA_002687665.1 Flavobacteriaceae bacterium | reverse complement strand
TAACTTGGACATCTGATTTTCTATAAAAACAAACTTTCAACTCGTTTGATAGAACGAGGCATCGCACAAACGACAACACGGTCTCCAGGCATAACATTATAATCTCCCAAGGCGATGACTCCTTTACCATCACGAATCACACCACCGATAGTGGCCATTCTTGGGAAATCTAGGTCTTTAATTTTATAGTTGGCAACCTTTGAGTCTGGTTTGACCACAAACTCCAAAATTTCCGCATTAAGGTTGTTTAGAGTCCTCATGTCAACCACTTCTCCCCTTCTGATGTATCTGAAAATAGTATTTGCCGTGAGCAGTTTTTTATTGATCAGAGTATCGATTCCTATGGCTTGAGAAAGATGGAAATAGTCCATATTCTCAACAAGTGCAATCGTCTTTTCGACTCCCTTGGAACTTGCCATAAGACAAGACATAATATTAGTTTCTGAATTTTCGGTAACAGATATGAAAGCATCCATAGACTCAATAGACTCCTCTTCCAATAATTCAGAACTTCTTCCATCTCCATGAATAACCATCAAATCTGGCAATTCCTCTGAGATTTCCATCGCTTTGAGTTTGTTTTGTTCCAATAAAATGACTCTGAATTTATTTTCACAAAGCTCTCTTGCTGTATTGATACCAATCTTACTTCCTCCAAGGATCATAACATTTTTGATAGGTTTATTGCTTCTACCCGAAAGTTTCTGAATTTCCTCAACTCCCTCTTGAAGGGTAATGAAAAAAACAGTATCTCCAGCCTCAAAAACTGTGTCTCCTCTTGGAATTATGGTAAATTGGGTTCCTTTACGCTGAACTGCAATCGGCATAAAATGAACATCTGGGAAGATTGAGGCTGCCTCTTTGACTGATTTACCAACAAAAGGAACATTGCTGCCCAACTGTGTTCCAATCATGGTTAAAGCCCCATCTTCAAACTCATAGCTATTACTAAAAGCAGATTGATCAAGCAATTGCTGAATTTCATCTGCGGCAAGCTCTTCGGGAGAAATTAGTTCGTCCACTCCAATATCACTAAAACTAATCGATTTATCCGTATTAGTATATTCAATATTGGAAATTCGAGCAATGGTCCTTTTAGACCCTAGCTGTTTGGCCAAAGCACAAATAGTTATATTTTCTGAATCTGAGGCGGTTACAGCTATCAGAAGATCTGACTCAGCAGCGTCTGATTCTTTTAATACTGATAGTGAACAGGCATTTCCCCTTAAGGTTTTGATATCTAAATGCCCTTCAGCATAATTCAATCGATCGCGCTCGATATCGATCAAAGTAATGTCAAGAGATTCGTAAGATAGTAGCTTTGCTAAATGGAAACCTACTTCTCCGGCTCCTGCGATTATTATTTTCATAAAATAATTCGAAAACTTAGTGCAAATATAATAAAACCATTGGGGTCTTTTTTTTCTAATTTACAAAACTCAAATGAAGTGATTTAAACAGACTTCATAAATACATTAGGGAATGATTTAATAAAGTTGACTGTCTCCAATTAATCAGATGAATCAAATGGGTTCCATTTATTATATCTTTGCACATGAGCAAAAAGCAGGTGATTCCTTACCCAGGCAAAAAAAATTCAAAAAAAACACAAATTCGTCAAATGTTTGACGGAATTTCTCCCGAATACGATCTGATGAACCGAATTATTTCAGGTGGTGTAGACATTAAATGGAGAAAAAATGTTGTGGCTATGCTTTTACCTAAAAAACCTAAAAAAATTTTGGATGTAGCCACTGGAACAGGTGATTTGGCCATTGCGCTTACTGAAACAAATGCAACTGAAATCATTGGTATAGATATTTCTATTGGAATGCTTGATATTGGTAAAAAAAAGGTGAAAAAGCAGAAGCGTAATAAAAAAATTAAACTTGAAATTGGAGATTCTGAAGAAATAGGCTATCCTTCTAATTATTTTGATGCTGTTACTGTTGCTTTTGGAGTCAGAAATTTCGAAAATCTCGAGAAAGGACTATCCGAAATCCGAAGGGTATTGCGCCCAGGAGGGGATTTAATTATTTTAGAAACTGCAGTCCCCCAAAAAATTCCCATGCGCCAGTTTTACCAATTATACACCCATTTTATAATGCCGTTTATGAGTTGGATTTTTTCTAAAGATAAATCTGCTTACCAATATTTGTCTGACTCTGCAAATAGGTTTCCCTTCGGAAAGGCTTTCAACAATATTTTAGAAAAAAACGGGTTTATAGGGGTAGAGGATATTCCACAAACCTTTGGAGTAGCTTCTATTTATCGTGCACAAAAACCGACATCATAAAATAATTATCCTAATTGTAGTCCTAATCCAGTTCATTAGTATTAGAGCCCATGCTCAATATCCCACTGTAAGGGAAACAATAATCAATCTTCCAACTTTCGATGATCGGTTTCTGCACTATGGATATTTTGTTGGTTTGAACTCCTATGACTTCAAGTTTTCATATCACAAGGAGTATTACACTGAAAAATTTAAGGATATTGAGCTAAATCCCTCAATGGGATTTAATGTTGGATTGATTGGTGATTTGAGAATCAACAAATATATCAACATCCGAATCGAGCCTGGCTTGTATTATTCCAAAAGGGATTTAATATTTCCAGAGCATTCTTCTTTTACTGATGAGTCCGACCGATTAAGAGAAGTTAAATCGACCTATATTCATATTCCCTTAATAGTTAAATTAAGCGCTGCACGAATTAATAATTTCAGACCATTTGTATTGGCTGGTATCTCAAAAGATTTCAATTTGTCGAGTAATCATAAAAATATTGATGATAATTTTAGTAACGTTTTTAGAACAGAACCTCAAAACATGAATTATGAAATTGGATTGGGTTTAGATTTTTACTTATTCTACTTTAAATTTTCTCCTTCAATCAGGGGGATATTTTCCATGCAAAATGAATTAATTCCAGACAGTGTAATTGATCCCTTGAGCAGTCCGTGGACTGGTGGTATAACAAAAATGGTTAGTCGAGGATTTGCAATCAACCTTACTTTCGAATAATCCTATCTTTCAGGGGCGAAAAATTTCACCCAACAAAATAGCTGATGCTATGGCAACATTCAGACTTTCGGCCGCAGTACCACTGTTGTGAGAAGGAATAGTAATTCGATTATCAATCTTTTCCAATAATGCATCACTTATGCCATGAGACTCACTTCCCATTACCAAAAGTCCATGGCTTGGAAAAGATTCTTTGTAATAAGAATTGCCATCTAGTGTAGCAGCATAAACTGGGGTTTCGCAATTTTCGATCAATGTCAAAATATCAACGTAGTGACAACGAACCCTAGCAATTGAACCCATAGTGGATTGGACAACTTTAGGATTAAAACAATCTACAGAATTGAAACTACAAAAAAGATTTTTGATTCCAAACCAATCACACAACCTTATAATGGTACCCATATTACCAGGGTCAGCAACATTATCTAAAACAAGAGAAAATCCCTGATGATCCAGATGGTTGGAATCGTATTTAGGAAGATGGAATACACCTAAAATCTTACTGGCTGAAGCTAGATGAGATATTTTTTTCATTTGATTAGAATCAATTCTAATATGATTTATTTTTTTGATTGGCACAGTAGTGTAAATTTTATTGGCCTTCCAACCCGAATCCAATAGTTCATATACCAACTTTTCACCCTCAGCCAGGAACAAACCACTTTCTTGTCGGTTTTTTTTAGTTGATAATTTACTGATATTTCTTAGTTGATTTTTGCTTAACATCCAAAAAACGTAATTTTAATGAATATTTTTCCCATGGTAAACATCATGCCGTCAAAGTTAGCGATAATCTTTATCATGTTGATAATAATTAGTGGATGCGCTGGCGCTAAAAAAATAGCTGGAGATGGTTATTTATTGGAAAAGAATACCATCTTTAAAAACAATCAAGAACTACCCAACGACCCCATTAAATTCTTATTGGTAGATAAACCCAACAAAAAATTTCTGGGAATCCCCATAAAAAGAAATATACACTCCCTTGCAGGTTCCAATTCTGATTCTTTATTCAACGAGTGGCTAGGCAGGAAAGAAAACAGAAAAAAACTTTTGAATAATTGGTTATCCTCCAAACAAGTAAGGGAATTGGGTAGATACAAATCCAAACTAAACAATTGGCTTAAAAATAGTGGAGAGGCACCTGTTTTTTTAGACAGTACCTCTATACTAAAAAATGTCAATCGTCTAAAACAGTTTTATATAAACAAGGGTTATTTTGACACAAAAGTCTTTTCAAAAAACTCATTGGGTATTGATCGTAAGGCCGAAGTTAAATACTTTATTGAGACCGGGAAACAATATACTATTGACTCCATAACTAAAAAAATAAATTCTAGCGCGTTGGATTCGCTTTATGAATCCTCTCTTACAGAAAGCCTGATTCAAAAGGGATATCCATTTGAGATCGATCGATTTGAAGCTGAACGTTCAAGATTAATAAATTTATTCAGGAATAAGGGAGTTTACAATTTTCAACAAAATAGTATACAGTTTACAGCAGCAATTGACAGTAGCGGTGCCGATACCAAAATCCCAGTAGTAATAGAAATTAATGATCTCCAAAAAAGAGAAAATGATACCTTAATAAATTTTCCATATCGAATCCACCCAGTATCTAAAATCAATATTTACATTGACACTCCTGGTCAGCTAGGTCAACTATCTAGCTTTATGGACAGCATCAATTACAATGATTTTAACCTATTTTTTAAAGGGAAATTAAAATACAAGCCAAAAGCATTAGAGGAAGTCATCTTTATAAAAAAAGGGGAAGCTTACAGTGATTTAGAAAGATCTCAAACCTATCGTTACATCTCCAACCTTCGAAATTTTAAATACCCAAGTATCACCTATAGCACTATTGATAGCTATAAACCTGATTTGGTAGCCAATATTTTTTTAAATCCAAAAGAACGTTTTTCGATGGGCTTTGACCTTGATCTGTCTCATTCCAATATCCAAGACTTCGGATTTTCAATTGGAAGTTCCTTTGGTATAAGAAATATTTTTAGAGGTGCTGAAATTTTAGAAATTGGGGTGAAAAATACTTTTGGTTCCTCCAGTGACATCTCAACTATAGATCAACAATTGTTCAACCTTTATGAATTGGGTGCAGACATAAAGTTTAAGTTTCCAAGAGTTTTGTTTCCTATTAATGTAGATGGTATAATTCCAAAAACCAAAAACCCTTCCACAGATATCACATTTAGTGGAACCCTTCAACAAAACATAGGATTGGACAAACAGTATTTTGGGGCCGGTTATCAATTAAATTGGCAGCCCAATTCACGGGCAAAACTAAATCTAAGGTTAATAGATTTAGAATTCATTAATAATGAAAATGTAAATAATTATTTTAACGTATATAAAAATTCTTACGATAAGCTCAACAATATTGCCAAATCATTCAACACCAATCTTGAAAATATTAATCCCGATGGCAATTTAAAAATTCCCAATGGGGCCAACAACTTTATTTCAGAGGTACGTAACAATCAAACACTTTTGACAGAAAAAAACTCCGAATATCAGGAAGTCAATCTCATCAGAGAGAGACAAACTCGATTAACTACAAATAACTTGATTTTTGGTTCCTCTTTCATTTACAATTATAATAGTCAACAAAACATATTAGATGAATCATTTTTTCAATTACAATGGAAACTCAATTTAGTAGGAACGCTCCTCAACGAAATCATAAAATCTACAAATACCCCAAAAAATGATAATGGTCAATTTGAAATTGCAGGTGTAACCCCCTCACAATATTTCAAAACAGAATTGAATTACATTAAACACTGGAAATTATCGCGCCGAACAGTTTTGGCATTTAGGGCTTTTGGTGGAGTTGCAATCCCATTTGGCAACGCCAATAGCATCCCTTTTACCAGATCCTATTTTTCAGGTGGATCCAACGATATCAGGGGTTGGAGAGCCTACAAATTAGGACCTGGAAGCAGTAGCAACCTCAATGAATTTAATGAAGCTAATTTGAAACTTACATTTAATTTGGAGTATCGATTCCCCCTAATTGCTAAAATGAACGGAGCTTTTTTTATTGATGCTGGAAACATCTGGAATGTTTTAGACAACGTAACTGATCCGCAATATCGTTTTAATGGTTTTGAGGATTTAAGTGAGATTGCCATTGGCACCGGTTTTGGCTTGCGTTATGATTTTGATTTCTTTGTTTTTCGATTAGATACTGGGTTTAAAACTTACAACCCCTCACTCCCTAAATCATCGAGATGGGAAGCAGATTATGCCATTAGTAATGCTGTTTTCAATATTGGTATAAATTATCCATTTTAAACTAAAAAGTTTGATACTTTTGTCAACTTAAACTAATTATTGATGAACCAAAGCTTTCCAAAAGGGGTACTTACAGGAAGTCAAGTACAAGATCTATTTAAATTTGCAAAACAAAAATCTTTTGCCCTTCCAGCAGTTAATGTAGTAGGAAGCAATTCAGTAAATGCAGTCATAGAAACTGCTGCTGAATTAAACAGCCCTGTTATAATCCAATTCTCAAATGGAGGCTCTCAATTCATGGCTGGAAAAGGGCTTTCAAATGACAATCAAATAGCTGCTATCGCAGGAGGAATATCAGGAGCAAAACACGTCCATGAGTTAGCCAAGCTTTATGGTGCAACCGTAATATTACATACTGACCATTGTGCAAAAAATTTATTACCATGGATAGATGGGTTACTCAATGCTGGAGAAATTTTTTATAGGCAAACGGGTAAACCCCTGTATAGTTCTCACATGTTGGACCTATCTGAAGAACCTCTTGAAGAAAATATTGAAGTCTGTAAAAATTACCTGATCCGTATGGAAAAAATGGGGATGACTCTAGAAATCGAACTGGGTGTAACAGGAGGAGAAGAAGACGGTGTTGACAATACTGATATTGATGTCTCAAAATTATATACACAACCTGAAGAAGTTGCGTATGCCTTCGAGGAGTTGAGTAAAATAAGTCCTAGATTTACAATAGCAGCTGCTTTTGGTAATGTACACGGTGTATATAAACCTGGTAATGTTAAATTGACTCCCAAAATTTTAAAAAATTCTCAAGAATTTATCTCTAAAAAATTTGGATTAGCAGACAACAGTGTAGATTTTGTTTTCCACGGCGGATCAGGTTCTTCTAATGAAGAAATTACAGAGGCAATTGAATATGGGGTAATAAAAATGAATATAGACACTGACCTACAATTTGCCTTTACTGAGGGCATTCGAGATTATATGGTCGATAATATTGATTACCTTCGAACACAGATAGGAAATCCTAGTGGTGCAGAAATTCCTAATAAAAAATATTATGATCCGAGAAAATGGTTAAGAGAAGGTGAAGAAACTTTCAGAGCTCGATTGATTAAGGCTTTTGAAGACTTAAATAATATCAACACGCTTGACTAATTAAATTTTTTATGATCTAAATTATCCACACATGAGCTGGTTCAAAAGAAGCGAAAAGGGAATACAAACCAAAACTGAAGAGAAAAAAGACATCCCTAAGGGGCTTTGGTACAAAACCCCAACTGGAAAAATAATTGAAACTCAGGAATTGGCCTCCAACTTTTATGTTTCTCCGGAGGATGATTATCATGTTCACATTGGAAGCAAAGAGTATTTTGAAATTTTATTTGATGACAACCACTTCAAAGAATTGGATAAAAAAATAAAATCAAAAGACTTTCTCAATTTCCGAGATTCTAAAAAATATGTGGACCGTCTAAAAGAAGCGCAAAAGAAAACCGGCCTAAATGATGCCATTCGTACTGCAGTAGGAAAATCCAAAGGAAAAGATTTGGTCATTGCATGTATGGATTTTGCATTCATTGGTGGGTCTATGGGCTCTGTAGTGGGTGAAAAAATTGCCAGAGCCTGTGATTATGCAATAAAACACCATTTACCTTTGATTATTATTTCAAAATCGGGTGGAGCCAGAATGATGGAGTCTGCTAATTCACTTATGCAAATGGCAAAAACCTCTGCAAAATTGAGCTTACTGGCAGAAGCAAAATTACCCTACATTTCTATATGTACGGATCCTACCACAGGGGGGACAACCGCCTCTTTTGCCATGTTAGGTGACATTATTATAGGCGAACCAGGAGCTTTAATTGCTTTTGCTGGACCAAGAGTCGTTAGGGATACAAC
>NZAX01000093.1 GCA_002687665.1 Flavobacteriaceae bacterium | reverse complement strand
ATTAAAACAAAAATCTGGAGAAAATGATTTAAAAACCTCATTTAAGGCAATACTTTCAGGTTGGGATAAGTCCAGCGCATCACGGTTAAGGTCAATGTTGTTTCTATTTAAACGAGTATAAGCCGAAGATCCATCAGGGTTTAATTGAGGGATGATCAACAACGTTAAGCCCTCCAATAATGGAGCCCCGCTATTGGAGTGTAAATGGTCAAATAGGTCCAATAATGCTCGTGTAGTGGTTGATTCATTACCATGCATTTGTGACCATAAAAGTACTTTTTTTGGCCCTTTTCCCAAACGATGTGCATATATGGATTGATTTAAAACCGAATGCCCAATGACACTGGTTGGTAAATGATAAGGCAAAGCCTTTAACAACTGCTCCCATTTTTGGTGGGATAAATAACGATTTTTTGAAATCATACCAATAAATATTTTACAAATGTAAACAAGTCAAAGTTTACATAATTAAACCCCATTGGTTTACATTAATAAACATTTAATTATTACAAAAACCTTTTTTTGTAAACATTTGTGTACAAACAAAAGTAGTATAATTATAATTATCTATTTATCAATATTTTATGTTGTATTTTTAAATTAAAACTTTATAAAAAATGATTGGTAATTACCTCATTAATATTTAAATATTTTTAATATATTCGAGTAAGTTATCAATTGTTTACAATGTTAAACACTATGGCCATTGTTGAGCGTATTGAAGAAATCAGAAGCAATCACCAGCTCTCTGCGGCTGCTTTTGCTTCAAAAATTGGGGTACAGCGTTCTGCCATGTCTCACATTCTTTCGGGAAGAAATAAACCCAGTTTGGAATTTTTAATTAAAGTTTATGAAGCTTTTGACGAGGTGGCATTGGAATGGCTTATTGTAGGTACCTCTACCCCTACTGATCCAAAAAACAAGGGCTATCTATTTGATTCTATTCATGTTGAAAACGAGCATCAACAAACCCGCCCGATAGCATACCCTAAATCTGAAAGAATGAAACCCCAAAAGCAATCATTAATTTCTGCCGAGGAAAGTGCATCTCCCAAAGAAATCATCTACCTTTATGGTGATGGAAGTTTTGAAAGATTTACACCCAAAAAATAATTTTTTCCTAGTCGTCTGTTCTGCATCGTTATTGTTTTATTCCTGTTATTCTGTAGAACGCAACTGTAAAAAGTTTCATATGGGATCTTTTGAATTCAGCACACTGATCAACGGTGAGATCAAAACTTCTTATTTCTCCAGAACAGAAGATCTCGAAATTGAGACCTATGAAGGAAAAATAGACTCTGCCAGTATTCGATGGGTAAATGACTGTGAATGTATTTTAACCAAACTCAACCCCAAGTCCAACCAAGACAAACGTCCGGTACAAATCAAAATTCTATCGACCGAGGGAAATGCCTATACATTTGAATATTCCTTAGTCGGTAAATCCGACAACAAACAACGGGGTACAATCAAGAAAATCAAATAGTTCACGGAATCTTTCTTTACCACGGAAATTCTGTCTGCACTGCTGCCATTACTTTTTTGGAAATTTTTTTGGGTATCGACAAAATTCTATTTGTATCGATCATTGCAAGTAAATTATCCCCCTAAAACCATAAAAGACTCAAGCAATCATAGATTCAGTTTGATTTGTGAATCATCGTCCGCATTCAACTCCTCTTGATCATTAACTTCAATTTCTTCAGCCAATTTTTCATTATCATCATCATAGTGCAGGGCTTCTATGAGTTCTATATTTTTGATTTTTTGCTTTGAGAGTTGATTTCCAAGGGCTTTAAAACCTTTGACAGCTATAAATTCTTCTGCGTTGATTTCCATAGAAGCAATCGGATCTTTATCCCTAGGTTTAACAAAATTAACTCCAATCAATGGTCGCCAATCGGTATTGAGAAAAATCATTTCGCCTCCAGCTTTGATAAATCGATCCTCCTTTGACTCACTTTCAATAAGGAATCTCTTTATAAAGTAACGTTGTTTTTCCCTATCAAAATATACTGAAGTGATTGGTTTATTTGGTTTCCACTTCTCAATACAAATTAAGTTTTCATCGAAGTGTAGCGTCATCTCAGGAACGACCACCTTTGCATCTCCATCGTTATTGATCAGTAATATTTTGTCTTCCCCCTTAAATGCACCCAAGAGTTCTCCTCGCTCATCAGTATTGAGTCTTTTGATGGTTGGATCAAACCAGATTTTTCTTGGTTTGAGGGTAGATACTCCCTTCTCTTTGAGTTCTACCCTGAGGATATTGTATTTGGTAACAGTATTCCCCCTCACTCCCCTACCTTTGATCTGTAGATCTGCAAAATCTAAATCCCATTTTAGCTTTTTTACATTTCCTGTATTTCGCAAAAGAATGGTTACCACTTCGGCCTCACCATTTGGATTGGCAGTAAAATACAAAACGGTGGAGCCCGGAGTGCCCTGTGTCATTTCGTATACTTTATCGCGGGTGATTCCTTTGACCGCAAACCTTTTGATAAAGGAGTTTCCTTTTTTGCCATCTTTATAGATCATGTTGTAAATGGTACGGGTATCATTTTTCTTAAAAACAGCAGCATGAATAACATCTTTACCAACAAAAACCTTACTATCCACTCTTACCACCTGCATTTTTCCATCTTTTGTAAAGACAATAACATCGTCGATGTCAGAGCAATCACATAAATATTCGTCTTTTCTCAGCGAAGTACCAATAAATCCCTCAGCTCTATTGAGATACAACTTCTGATTTCTAACAACTACCTTTTTGGCATCGACATCATCAAAAATTCTTATTTCAGATTTTCGTTCCCTTCCTTTACCATAGACTTTGATAAGATGTTTAAAGTAATTGACGGCATAATCAACCAAATGGACCAGGTGATTTTTTACTTCAGAAATATGTCCTTCCAGGGCCTCAATTTTTTGCTGAGCCTTATCGATGTCAAATTTAGAGATGCGTTTGATCCTGATTTCTGTCAATTTGACCAGGTCCTCCTCAATTACAGCTTTTTTGAGAATAGAAATATGAGGCTCAAGTCCTTTGCGAATAGCCTCTAATACACCCTCCCAAGTTTTTTCCTCTTCGATATCACGATAAATTCTATTTTCAATAAAAATACGCTCTAAAGAGGCTTGATGCCACTGGTTTTCAAATTCATCTAACTGTACTTCCAACTCTTTTTTGAGGAGGTTTACGGTATGGTCTGTGGAAAGAGTTAAAATTTCACTGACCCCAATAAAATGAGGTTTGTTATCAATTATTACACAGCCCAAAGGAGAAATTGAGCTTTCGCAATCGGTAAAGGCATAGAGGGCATCAATGGTTTTGTCAGGTGAAATACCGTTGGGGAGGTGAATGATGATTTCAACACCAGAAGCTGTATTGTCCTCAATTTTTTTGATCCTGATTTTACCTTTCTCATTGGCTTTGAGAATATTGTCAATCAATCCCGAGGTAGTAGTTCCATAGGGAATTTCATTTATGACTAATGTGTTTTTATCCAACTGACTGATCTTGGCCCTAACCCTGATTTTACCACCCCGATTCCCATCGTTGTAGCCTTGAACGTCAATGATTCCTCCGGTTTGAAAGTCAGGATAAAGCTTGAATTTTTTTCCTTTTAAGTGGTGAATGCTGGAATTAAGTAGTTCCACAAAATTGTGAGGTAGTATTTTAGTGGAAAGGCCCACTGCGATCCCTTCTGCCCCTTGTGCCAATAAGAGTGGGAATTTGACCGGTAAATGAACCGGTTCTTTTTTCCTTCCATCATAGGAGAGTTGCCAATCTGTGACCTTGGGGCTAAAGACCACTTCGAGGGCAAACTTAGACAATCGTGCTTCAATGTATCTTGAAGCAGCTGCCCGGTCACCGGTAAGGATATTCCCCCAGTTTCCTTGGGTATCAATCAACAATTCTTTTTGACCGATTTGTACCATGGCATCTGCTATACTGGCATCTCCATGGGGATGGTACTGCATGGTATGACCAACGATATTGGCCACTTTATTATAACGGCCGTCGTCAAGGTCCTTCATGGAGTGAAGGATACGACGCTGAACGGGCTTTAGTCCGTCATAGATGGCAGGAACAGCACGTTCTAGAATAACATAAGAAGCATAGTCGAGAAACCAGTCTTTGTACATTCCGGTAACTTTGACAAGTGTATCCCTATCATTCAACCCCTCTGGTATATTTTCAAACTCTAAATCATCCATGTATTATAACATTTCTTGGGCTACATCTAATTCAACTTTTAGATTATCAATGATAAATTTTTGACGTTCCTGTGTGTTTTTTCCCATGTAGAATTGCAATAAATCGTCTGTCGTAGTTGATTTGTCTATCATTACCGGATCCAATCGAATATCTTCCCCAATAAAAAACTTAAACTCATCAGGGGATATTTCACCCAAACCTTTGAAGCGGGTGATCTCTGGCTTCCCCCCTAATTTTTCAATTGCTTCTTTTTTTTCTTGATCACTATAACAGTAAAAAGTTTGTTTTTTATCTCTTGCTCTAAAAAGGGGTGTTTGAAGAATGTAAAGATGCCCTTCTTTGATTAACTCAGGAAAAAACTGGAGGAAAAAAGTGATGAGCAATAAACGTATGTGCATTCCATCCACGTCGGCGTCTGTAGCAATCACAATATTATTGTAACGCAAATCCTCCATGCTTTCCTCTATATTTAGTGCCGCTTGCAAGAGGTTGAATTCTTCATTTTCATAAACAATTTTTTTGTTCATACCATAGGTGTTAAGAGGTTTTCCTCTTAAACTAAACACTGCTTGAGTATTGACATCTCTTGACTTGGTGATGGATCCACTGGCTGAATCTCCCTCGGTGATAAATATGGTAGATTCAAGGCGACGATCTTTCTTCAAGTCTCCCAGATGTACCCTACAATCCCTTAGTTTTTTGTTGTGTAAACTGGCTTTCTTTGCCCTTTCTTTGGCTAGTTTACGAATACCTGAAAGTTCTTTCCTCTCTTTTTCGGCCTGTAAGATCTTACGACGAATAGCCTCTGCTGTTTCGGTGTTTTTGTGCAGAAAATTGTCGAGTTGAGTCCCTAAAAAATCATTGATGTATGCACGAACCGAGGGCATTTTGTCTCCCATTTCTGTGGAACCCAACTTCGTTTTGGTTTGGGATTCAAAAACTGGTTCCATGACCTTGATACTAATGGCGGATATAATTGATTTTCGTATGTCGGAGGCATCAAAATTTTTCCCAAAATGATCTCTTATGGTTTTGACAAAAGCTTCTCTAAAAGCGGCCTGATGTGTTCCCCCTTGGGTAGTATTTTGTCCATTCACAAAGGAGTGATATTCTTCACTGTATTGAGATCTGCTGTGCGTGATGGCCACTTCAATATCCTCATCTTTAAGGTGGATGATGGGATACAAAAGGTCGGATGCATTGGTTTGATCCTCAAGTAAATCTTTAAGGCCATTTTCAGAGAAGAATTTTACACCGTTAAGGTCAATGGTCAGACCACGATTGAGATAGACGTAGTTTTTGAGCATACGTTCTACATATTCCAACCGGTATCTATAATTTTTAAAGATGCTAGTATCAGGCTCAAACTCCACCTGGGTTCCTCTTCTCTTTGAGCTGGACGTCACAGGATCTTGTCGAATGAGATTTCCATATTCAAAAATAGCATTAGTTGTCTGATTTTCTCTTACAGACACTACCTTAAATATTGAGGATAATGCATTGACAGCCTTGGTTCCAACGCCATTCAATCCAACAGATTTTTTAAATGCTCTAGAGTCGTATTTCCCTCCTGTATTCATTTTGGAAACCACATCTACGAGTTTTCCCAAAGGAATTCCACGGCCATAGTCTCTTACACTGACAATGTTGTCTTTTATGGAAATTTCAATGGTTTTTCCGGCCCCCATGACAAATTCATCAATACAATTATCTATAACCTCTTTTAAGAGGATGTATATACCATCGTCGGGAGAGGACCCATCCCCCAGTTTACCAATATACATTCCGGGTCGCATACGGATATGTTCCTTCCAATCGAGTGAACGAATATTCTCTTCAGTATATTGGGTTGATTTGGCCATAAAATCAATGCTAAATTATAATTTGAAGCCCAATTTTAGAATGGATTATATCCAAAGAAATTAACAAATTGCAATCTTTTATTGTTGAGAAGTTTCAATATCCTGTAATGTTTATAAGGCTCTTAGAATTATTTATCTTTCAAAACCTAATGATTAAAAATAGAATCCTGTTACATTAATACATTTATGGTACCCAATATCCAATCCAAAAGAATTAAAGGTGGCTTCCTTCAAATGGTTTTTTTCTGGCTAAAAAATCCTTATGATAAAAGGGATAGACTATGTTTAGAAAATGCATTTCAAGAGTTTATTTTCAGTAACACTTAGGTGGTTCGTTTTCATATCGTTCAACCTGCTGCAAGGAGTCCTGCCAGTAATTTCTTTTTCCTACAACTATAGCTTGGTGTTTAGCTCTCCTAATTTGAAAATACATTACGCTTATCAAGCTAATCACTCCCATCT
>NZAX01000092.1 GCA_002687665.1 Flavobacteriaceae bacterium | reverse complement strand
CAAGACACGCAGAAAGAATGCAACCTTTAGCGGAAGCTAAGATGAGAGAAGAATGTGATTAATTTTTTCAATTCCTGTACATGTAGTGTTGTTCACTTCGTCGGTCTTGTTAAATGGTTTGTCCACCAAAGGAGGACAATTTTGTCCACCCGAGGTGGACAACACAAAATAAACCGAGAATTTAAAATATTGGTCCTGAATGGATTACGAGGTTGGGTTTCACCGGTTTAGTTCCCGTCCAGACCGCCAATATCTCTAAGCCCCTATTATTACTAGGGGTTTGTTTTTTTACGGATGATTTTACGGATGGTTTAGCTTAAAGTTAGCTCTTTTTAGAGCTTCATGAGGCAGTTAATTGCAAGCACTCATTTCAATTTCCTCTAAATGATTAATTTTTATATTGCGAATAATGCAAATACGAATAGTGCTATTTTCTTTATTTTAGAGACATGAATAAACTACTATTTTTTGCATTAGTTGTTGCTTACATAGCAACTGCATTTGGTTTAGGTAATGGTTTTGAAATGAACTTAATCCCACTTAATTGGGATATATATCTATTAGTAAAGTTTTTAATAGTTTTTATATTGACTGCAATTATAGAGAGGTTGTTTATTAAAAAGAAAATATGAAAAAATTTATTAAAGAATCTTATGGTATTCTAATGGGTGTTGGCTTTCTATTTATGTTAGCAGGGCGATACTATCCTGATGAAACAAGTACAGATAATTATATAGCAGCAGGTATTTACATAGTCGCTGCTGTAATTTTTACACTTGCAGTGATTAGTGCTATCTCTTCACTTAAAAACAAGAAGTCATAAGAATAATGGCAAAGAAAACCTGGATAGAAAAAAGAGATTGCGATAAGTCATATGATTAAGGTGTATTCAATTAAAAATTTAGTATTGTTAATGGGATTATTTTTCATCCCTTCTTTAGTTTTTTCTCAAAAGGTTTTCACTACAGATTATTCCTCACAATCTGATATAAAAGTATTTGTGGTTGATTATGAATCTCAATCCGATTTAAAAGTCTTCAAAGTAGATTACCAATCCCAATCAAAGGGAAATAAGGGGTTATGGTATTTTGTCAAATATCCTTCTCAATCAGATAAAAATATATACTTTGTAGATTATGAATCTCAAAGTGATTTAAAAGTCTATTTTGTGAAATTTAAATCACAAAGTGGTTGGAGGAATAATTCTAAAAAACATCTATTATACTAATAACCCACAAAACTCCTTTTAAACTTATCACAGACTCTTCCCAAAGTTCCACTTCCTATAAAAGGGTCTAAACATAAATCAACTTCTATTAGATCTAAAAGAAGTTGTTTCCAAGATGAGGTTTCTTGTAACTGAGAGAATACTTTTTTTCCAAAATGGGTTTTGGGGAGGGAAGGGGGGTATGTCAGAATTAGTTTTCTCATAAACTAATTTATTATTTTAGTTTAAATATTTTAAAATTTATTGTTATGAAAAATATTAAAGACATTACAATCTCAATCTTTGCAATAATTGGTTTCATTGCCATTATTACTGCATTTACTAATCAACCTGAGCCTAAAAAAAAATATGAATTTGAAACAGTCACTGTTGTAGAGTCACTTATTCAAATGGGTTTAGGTCGGTCTAGAATGATCTCAGGGACTCAAACCGTTAACTACAGGGAGGCAACTACAATAAGAAAAGAAGATGGTGATAAAGAAAAATCTAATAAAAAGCGCACTGAAATTAGAACTAAAGCTTTTGAGGAAACTAAATTGCTTAATTTTTACAACGTTGGTGGGATTAGATTTAATAACATAGCAACGAATGATGCTATGGTAAAGGCAAAATTAAATGAAATGTCTTCCCAAGGATGGGAACTCGCATTCGTTACATCAGGTGTAGAAAGTGCTGATCAGGAAAGAGATGCTATTTTCATTACCCGTTATCACTTTCAAAAAGAAAAATAGCCTCCTATACTTAACCTGGTTTGGACAGAACATTTAAATAAATTATAAAACTATTGGATGTTCTTTATTACAGTTATATTAGTGATCATTTAATCCGAATTAATGATGATTATCAATCAAAACCTCAAAGCCGAGGACTTAGGAGATAAAATCAATTTGCTTTGGAAACTCTCCGGAAAAAAAATCAATAGAATCCTTTCGGAATATGATGAGTCCCAGGGCGCACCTGTTTTTACAGTCAATGGAAAATACGCCACTCGTGGATGGACAGAGTGGACACATGGGTTCCAATTTGGGTCGTCAGTTCTGCAATACGATGCTGTAGGGGATTCACATTTCTTAGATTCCGCAAAAAAACAGATTATCGACAAAATGGCTACACATGTGAGTCATATCGGTGTTCACGACCATGGGTTTAACAATTTGAGTACCTACGGGAATTTACTGCGATTGATGCATGAGGGTAAGATCGAATTCAATGAATGGGAAGCCCATTTTTATGAGTTGGCCATTAAAATTTCAGGAGCAGTACAGGCTTCACGTTGGACCAGTCTGCCCGAGGGTGGTTTCATATATTCATTCAATGGCCCACATTCTTTGTTTGTGGATACCATTCGATCCTGTAGGATTTTGGTGGTCAGCCATATTTTAGGCCATAGCTTTCATGGAGAAGGAGATAAAAAAATATCATTATTGGATCGCGCCTTAAAACATATAGAGGCAACTGCACAATATTCGGTTTATTATGGATCGGGTAGAGATCAATATGACCTTTGGGGAAGAACAGCTCATGAGAGTATTTTTAATGTAAATGATGGTCAATACAGATGTCCCAATGCTCAGCAGGGTTACACAGGTTTTACCACATGGACCAGAGGTTTAGCCTGGGCTATGCTTGGTTTTGCTGAAGAAATAGAGGCATTGGAAATCATCGATGATGACCAATTAAAACCTCTTGGTGGAGTAGATAGAATTACTGAAATGATGCTCAAAGGAGCCAAGGCAACTTGTGATTTTTACATTGATCATACTCCTAGTTGTGGGGTGACCTATTGGGATACCGGGGCACCCAATCTTCATAAATTGGGGGATTACCTTAACCGAGCTGCCGATCCATACAACGACTGGGAACCCGTCGACAGTTCTGCCGCTGCCATTGGTGCTCAGGGGCTTTTGCGCTTAGGTCATTATTTGAAGAAAAAAGGACAGCAAAAAGATGGAGATAAATATTGGCAAGCGGGATTGACTGTTTTTAATTCTCTTTTACAGGAACCTTATTTAAGTACCGATGAGCAACACCACGGTTTACTCTTGCATACCATTTACCATCAACCCAATGGTTGGGACCATGTCCCAGAGGGTAGTAAAATTGCCAATGGTGAATCTTGCATGTGGGGGGATTATCATTTCAGAGAATTGGCCATTTATCTTCAGAAAATCATCGACGATGAACCTTATTATCAATTTACCAATTGCATAAAGAAATAGTTAACTCATGAGAGCGCTGAAGGACTTTTCGAAGCTTTGTATTCATACACAAACCACCAAACCTTGGAGTTTAGAAGAATGTATAAAGCATT
Source organism: Flavobacteriaceae bacterium (assembly GCA_002687665.1). Taxonomy (GTDB): domain Bacteria; phylum Bacteroidota; class Bacteroidia; order Flavobacteriales; family Flavobacteriaceae; genus UBA8316. Next base: position 6,249 of record NZAX01000092.1, on the reverse strand, counting down.
ATTCGAAATCCGGTGTCAGTGGAATTTCTATTTGGAGACATTTGTTGGAAGGTAAAGATTTAAAAAAAATTAAAGCTTTATTGAACACCAACCAAATGGAGGTTGTTTCCCTGGTGCGAGGAGGTTTTTTCCCTTCAGTAGAGGCCAATGATCGAGAGTTGGCCTTGCAAGACAATCAATTAGCGATAGATCAGGCCTCTGCACTCGGAGCTCCATTATTAGTGCTGGTATGTGGAGCCGATCCACGTCAAGCTTTAGAAGTTTCCCGCCGTCAAATTCAAGATGGAATTAATCAACTGATCCCTTATGCCAAAAATATGGGGGTAAAATTGGCCATAGAACCACTTCACCCTATGTATGCTGGAGACAAATCAGCTATTATATCTTTAGGACAAGCCAATGATATGTGCGAATCAATTGCCTCTCCATGGGTGGGTGTAGCCATTGATGTTTACCACCTTTGGTGGGACAACCAACTTAAAAATGAAATCCTCAGATGTGGAATAAATAAAAATATATTTGCTGTCCACGTTTGTGATTGGCGTGTTCCTACAATCGATTTGCTTACAGACAGAGGTTTGATGGGCGAAGGTTGTATTCCCGTCAGACAAATAAGAGCGTGGTTAGAAGAAGCCGGGTTTGAGGGTTACTACGAAGTTGAGGTTTTCTCCGAACGTTTGTGGGCTCAAGATCAAAAGTTATATTTGGAAGACATTAAGAAATCATATTTTAATCACACATAAAACATTCAATAAAATCCTATTAGAGGGATTTTAAATAGCCAAGATAACTTCCTAAACAAAAGGAAATACTAAATATCAGTTAGTTAACACAGATTTAAAAGCATGAAATTACACAAAATAGGAGTCATCATGAATGGGGTGACTGGAAGAATGGGAACCAACCAACACTTGATTCGCTCTTTGGCAGCCATCATATCGCAGGGAGGGGTCAAAGTAAATGATAATGAAATCATAATGCCCGATTTGGTGCTGGTAGGTCGTAATGAAAATAAATTAAAAAAACTAGCCGAAAGAACCCAAGTGGAAAGATGGACAACCAATTTGGATGAGGTTTTGAAGGAGGATCAATATCACATCTATTTTGATGCTCAAACCACTGGCAGAAGGGCCGATGCCATCAAAAAGGCAGTAGTTGCCGGTAAGCATATTTACTGCGAAAAGCCCATCGCAACTTCCACACAGGTTGCTTTGGAATTATATCAACTATGTGAAAAAGCAAGTTTGAAACACGGTGTCGTTCAGGATAAGCTGTGGTTACCGGGCATGTTGAAATTAAAACGTTTGATTGAAAATGATTTTTTTGGTGATATTTTATCTGTTAGAGGAGACTTTGGATATTGGGTTTTTGAAGGTCACACCGTTCCGGCCCAAAGACCGAGTTGGAATTACCGAAAGGAGGATGATGGGGGAATAATCGTTGATATGCTCTGCCATTGGAGGTATTTATTGGATAACATTTTCGGATCGGTCAAAGGTGTTTTTTGTTTGGGTGCTACTCACATCCCGGAGCGGATTGACGAAAATGGTCTCCCTTACACTTGTACCGCTGATGACGCCGCCTATTCCATTTTCGAATTGGAGGGAGGTATAGTTGCTCAGTTCAATTCCTCATGGACGACACGTGTGAGAAGAGATGATCTACTCACCCTACACGTAGATGGCACCAAAGGGTCTTCTGTTGTGGGGTTGAGAGAATGCTGGACTCAAGAATATGGAAACCCCCCCAAGCCAGTTTGGAATCCGGATATACCCAATCCTATAGATTTTAAAGAAGGATGGACCAAGGTGCTGGAGAAAGAGGGTTTTGAAAATGCCTTCAAGATCCAGTGGGAATTATTCCTCAAACACGTGTTATTGGATACTCCCTTTCCTTGGAATTTGATGGAGGGGGCCAAAGGAGTCCAGTTGGCAGAATTGGGTCTTGAAAGTTGGAAGAAAAAGACATGGATCAATATTCCGGAATTAAAATGAAACCTATAGCACTCATCACTGGAGGATCCAGAGGAATCGGCTTGGGTATTGCAAAGTCAATGCTCAAAGCCGGGTATAGCTTGGCGATCAATGGACTAAGGCCAGCAGATCAAGTCAAAGAAGTGTTAGCTGAGCTCAATACTGACGAAGGAGAAGTTATATATTGTCAGGGGGATATCTCAATATCAGAAGATCGTTCCAAAATCATCAGTGAGGTAAAAGCCCATTTTGGCAGGCTCAACGTTTTAATAAATAATGCCGGTGTAGCTCCCAAAGAACGTAATGATATTTTGGACGCCACAGAGGAAAGTTATGATTGGGTGCTTAACACTAACTTAAAGGGGCCCTATTTTTTAACCCAGTTGGTAGCACGCTGGATGATTGAGCAAAAGAATAAAAAGCCCAAAGAGACTTTTTCAATAATCAATGTTTCCTCGGTTTCAGCGACTACTGCCTCAGTCAATAGGGGGGATTATTGTATTTCAAAAGCAGGCTTGACCATGTCAACCAAACTTTGGGCGGTGCGATTGGGGGAATATGATATTCCGGTTTATGAAATTCAGCCAGGGATCATCCGTACCGACATGACTGCCAGTGTGGTAGAAAAATATGATAAACTGATTGAAGAAGGCCTTACTTTACAAAAACGATGGGGCAACCCTCAAGATATAGGAAAAACGGTTGCAGCTTTAGCCACAGGAACCATACCTTATGCAACGGGTCAAGTCATTAATACCGATGGTGGATTGACCATACAATTTTTATAAATATGAAACCCTCATAGTGGATTTAAATCAGCCAAAATAAATTTCTCAATACAAGAGAATGATTAAATAATAGCTAATTAACTTAAATTTAAACTTGTGAAATTAAATAATACTTGGAGACTGATTGTAGGAGCTGTTCTTTTTTGTTTAGCGATACAATTTTCACCATGGGTTTTAGCTCAAAATAAATTGGAACCCTATTTCTTGGGAATGCCTTTTACCCTTTGGTTTGGAATTTTGATTACCCTATTATTGGTATTATTGACTGCTGTTGGGGGTTATGTATTTTCTCGACTCAAATCAGATGAATTGAAAGAAGAATAATATGCTGAGCTATCTCTTTATTATTGGCACTCTATATATAGGGATTTTGATGTTTTTTTCATGGCGGACAAAAAAACAGATCAAAACTTCATCAGACTTTATGTTGGGTGGGGCAAAGATCGGAGTAGTGATTGGTTTAATGACTTTTGCTGCGACTCTTTTTAGCACTTTTACACTGTTGGGCATGCCTGATTTTTCTCGAGCTAACGGAGTAGGAGCCTGGATTTTTTTAGCTTTTTCAGATGCGATAATGGTCTTTTTGATTTTGTGGTTCGGGTTTTATTTAAGAAAAAGGGTTGGTAAATCTCCTTATCAAGGAATGTCTGTATTACTCCAAAAATGTTACCAAAATCGAATGGCAGGTTACCTTTATTTTACGGCGGTTTTTTTATTCCTTATCCCTTACATCGCAATTCAAATCAGAGGGGTGGCCATATTTTTGGTTTCTGCTTTTCCGGACTTTATTCCTGTTTGGGGCTGGTCTATTGGGATCGTTTTGATCATGTTGATTTATTCTGAGTTGGGCGGTCTTAAAGCCATCATATATGCAGACTCTTTACAAGGAACTTTACTGCTGATAGTGGTTTGGATTGTTGCCTTCAATTGCTTGAATCAAGTGGGGGGCTGGAACGCACTTTTTGAACGTATAGCCACTATAGACAAGGAGCTACTCTCTACTCCGGGCCCCAAAGGACTTCTGACTCCACAATTTTTGATTGCCTCTACAATTGCTATATTGATGATCCCGGTTACCCAACCGCAGTTGTCCACCCGTTTGGTAATCATGAAAAATTATAATGCCCTAAAAAGAATGGCTACTGCAGTAGGTTTTTTTGCCATGCTGGTCATTCTCCCGACCATCATTATTGGTATGTATGGTGCCATCTATTATGCAGATGCCAGTACTTCTGAATTCTTGGGTGGTGTACTTCTGGGGGAACAACACGAAATGATAGCTGCTTTTATCATCATTGGCTTGTTTGCTGCTGCCATGTCAACTTCTGATTCCCAATTATTTGCCATGGGAAATGAAATAAGGGGGCTTTTAGGCCTTAAGGAAGATGATAATTTACGTCCTGTTCGGTTGGTGATATTCTTATTCGCACTTTCTGCTTTGATTTTTTCATTGGTAAGTTCTGATGAATTGGTTCTTTTGGCCCGCTTAAGTTTTTCCGGGACTGCATTGATGGGACCAATGATTATATTGGGGATCTTTTCTAACCGTCCAAATGGGATTGCCATGGTTCTTCTTTCATTATTGGCCCTATTGATTTTTATTTTATCCAATTTGGGGTGGTTCCCCAAACATATTTTATCTTTCAAAACAGATCTGTTTTTGATGATTATTCTGGGATTGGCTGCTTTGATCAATTACTTTTATATCAATAAAAAATAATTGGATTTATCATTCGGATAGTCTCATATTTCTATAGTGTTTGCTTAAGCAATAAAACAAAAAAAAGAGGACCCGTTTTCAATGGCTATCTCTGTTTTGACAACTCTCTTTCAAATTTTTTCATTACATAGAGGTGCAATTTGGCTTGGGTCAATTTATAAATCCCCCATGGTAATTTGGGAACATATTCGTGTATGGCGGTGATGACATATTCGTTGTCTAAAATGGATCGGAATTCCAACCAACCCAAATCTTTTCTTTTGGTTAATGCCCCACCTGTGATGTAAAAAAGCTGTCGATTGGGTGTACTCCTGTCTTCGATCAATTGCAGTTCCAACAACATAACTCCTAGGAGGTAGAACCTCAAAAAGCTACCGTCAAACCGGGGGTTGATGAGTCCAGCAAATCTTTTACTTAGCCAAATGGGGTAATGTTTGGCTACCCATTGGGCATTGTGCTTTCCGGGATTGTAGATTCTCTGAACACTTCTGACGGTATTTTTTTCGGTACGGAGTTGATGAAAAGAGGGCAGGGCAGGAGGTTTTTGGGTGAGTGCTCTTTTTATACTGGTTTCGATAGGGGAAAAATCAATGTTATACAAATCAGAATATTCATTGCTGGGGATCATACGATGCTTTAGGCTTTCCACCAGTGGTGAAACAAAATTGATATTGGAATCTCCAAAAATACTGACCCACCATTTTGACAAACCTACCGTAAAGAATGGCATGGAAAAAATCAAACGTTTTTTGTGCATCATTTTGGAGGTTATTTTTAGGAGTTCCATATAAGTCAAAACTTCTTTGCCTCCGATCTCAATATTTTTGTCATAGGTTTTTATGTTTCCGGCACATTGTTTGATAAGAGAGAGTATATCAAAAACATCAATGGGTTGGTTTTCGGATTTAGTCCATAGCGGACATCCCATCATTGGAAGATTTTTTACCAGATGGGTAACGATCTTAAAGGAGGAACCACCTGGCCCAATGATGATACCGGCTCTGATGGATGTCAAAGGGGTTGTTCCCGACCCTAAAGTTTTTTCCACCTCATACCGCGACAAAAGATGATTGGAAATCTGATATTTATCTTTAGGCAGAATTCCACCTACATAGATTATCTGTTTGAGTTTGTTTTTTTGGGCTGCTCTCGAAAAATTATCGGCCAATAGTAAATCTGTGTCTTCAAATTTCCCTTGGTTCAGTCGAGTTGAGGGTTGCATGGAGTGGACTAAATAAATGGCAATATCTGCTCCCTCCAGAGCTTTTTCTGTACTTGACATCGAATACAAATCTACTGTCCGCCAAATAATTTTGTCATTGGGATTGGTTTTGACTTTTTTTCGGCTCAATGCAATTATTTGATAATCATCTTGGAACTCCTCAATTATCCATCGCCCAATGAAACCTGTTGCTCCCGCCAGTACGATTTTTTGTTTCATTGCCCTAAATTTATCAAATTAAGGCCATTTGAGAAATGGTTTTTCTCAATTAAAAAAATTAAAAAGCTATTAAAGTAAAATTACTTATCTTTGTAATTAAATTAGGGATAATTTATAATCCCTGTTTCAAAAATGTTGTGTGTTGTTAAAATTGGTACAACCAATGAATTAGCAACTAATGAGAAGCTTTCCAGTATTTCGGAGAGCTTTTTTTTTCCATGTGTTTTATGATAATGACTAAAGTCCGAAGCAATAAATTTTATTTCCAGCTTTGGTCCCTGGCTTTCCACTTCCTCCCCCTGCGATGACGATGTATTGTTTTCCATT
>NZAX01000091.1 GCA_002687665.1 Flavobacteriaceae bacterium | reverse complement strand
TGATGAATGAATTTTCTCAACTATGGACTGATGCCAAAAGTTGGAAAAAAAAAGCCAAGGCAATCAAAGATAACATCCAAAATGGAATGCAATGGGATAAAATCTCCAAATACAGTGGCGAAATCAATGTCATCAAACATTCCAAAAAAATAATGGATGGATATTCAGTAGAAAATATCGCTTTGGAGAGTTTTCCGGGATTCTTTGTTACTGGAAACCTCTACCGCCCTCTGAAAAAACAAAAAATGTATCCTGCCATACTTAGTCCTCATGGGCATCTTAAAGACAAACGCTTTACAGACTATGTCCAACTCCGAAGTGCCTATTTGGCTAGTAAAGGCGCCATTGTATTTGCCTATGACATGGTAGGTTATGGAGAAAGCAAACAAGTCAGACACAAAATGCCCATCAGCTTATTAATACAAACATGGAACAGTAAAAGGGTGCTGGACTATTTATTAAGCCTTTCTGAAGTTGATCCACAAAGAATAGGTATGACCGGTGGCTCTGGAGGAGGTACCCAAACATTTATCCTTACTGCACTGGATCAGAGGATTAAAGTATCAGTACCAGTGGTTCAAGTTTCTGCTCATTTCTTTGGAGGTTGTGTTTGTGAAAGCGGAATGCCTATTCACAAAACCGATAATTTTCAAACAAATAATGTAGAGATAGCTGCCCTTGCTGCTCCAAGACCTATGTTACTGATCTCAAATGGTGACGATTGGACTAGAAATACTCCTGAAGTAGAATTCCCTTACATTCAAAAAGTTTATGGTGCCTTGGGTAAATCCCATCATGTCGAAAATATACATTTGGCTGAAGAAAAGCACGACTATGGATATTCCAAAAGATTAGCAGCCTATCATTTTTTCTCAAAACACCTTAATTTAGAAAACACCAAACCCTTTAAGAAAGATTCCATTGATGAAACTTTTATAAAAATACTCCCCTTCGAAAAACTCAAAGTATTTACCCCTGAAAATCCTCGACCTCCAACTGAGCTAAAAAATGAATATGACGTCCTGCAATTCCTCCAATTTCCAACTGACATAGCTCCCTATGTTTATTACAAAAATTAGTTAACTTAGTTGATTGTAAAAACGTGTTTGATGAATAAGATTTTGGCTGTTGTTCTGGCTGGGTTTTTGTTATCCTGTTCACTAGAGGTTCCTAATGAAATCCTAATAGAGTATAGTTCTCTGCCAGAAGAGGTCGACTTCAATTACCATGTCAAACCAATACTCTCTGACCGATGTTATCAATGCCACGGGCCTGACGAGAAAACTCGAAAAGCAGGTTTGAGATTAGATGTAGAGTCTATAGCTTTTTCCAAATTAAATAGTGGTAATAGAGCTTTTAGCTCAGGAAATTTATACAAAAGTGAAAGTGCCCACAGAATAATTCATGACGATCCCGACGTGGTTATGCCACCCCCCGAAGCTAATTTAACTTTGACCAACAGAGAAAAAGCGATCATTTTTAAATGGATAGAACAAGGGGCCGAATGGAAAGAACATTGGGCATTTTTACCTCCAAAAAAACAAAAATCCAAAACTGGCAATAACCCCTCTCAAAATCCTATTGACCGATTCATCAAAAAGAGATTAGAACAAGAGGGACTTGATTTTTCCCCCAAAGCCTCAAAAGCCATTTTAGCTAGAAGGCTATATTTGGATTTAACAGGGCTTCCCCCTTCAATAGCTGAGCTAGACGCTTTCCTTGATGACAAAAACAATCATTCGTATGAAAATCTGGTAGATCGACTTATGAATACCGACGCATACGCAGAGCGCTTGGCCCTTGACTGGCTCGACCTGTCTCGTTATGCTGATTCCCATGGTTTACATGCAGATGGTATTCGCACCATGTGGCCCTGGAGAGACTGGGTCCTTAAGGCCTTTAAAGAAAATATGCCTTACGATCAATTCGTTACTTGGCAGCTAGCCGGAGACCTTCTGCCTGAAGCCACTCAAGAGCAAAAACTTGCCACCGCATTCAACAGAAATAGCCCCATGACCGCAGAAGGTGGGGTCATCGACGAAGAATGGCGTTTGCACTATGTTTTTGACCGTACCGAAACACTTTCCACAGCATTTTTAGGGCTTACAGTAGCATGCGCTAAATGCCACGATCATAAATTTGATCCTATTTCTCAAAAAGATTATTTCCAGCTTACTGCTTTTTTTAATAGCATTAGAGAACTTGGGATGACAGGGGATGATGGAGACTATGGACCCCTTTTACCACTCTCCAGTGAGGATACCCAAGCCAAATTAGACCAACTTAATGAGGGTCTGAGTAACATCAAAAAGGAAATATCAATCACCAGTGAAAAATTACAAGAAGTATATAAATATTCTGAAGAACTGGTTGCAAAAACAAAAGCCAAACCTGAGTTGGTATTTCATGGTGGTTTTGAAAAAATGGCCGAGATAAAAAAAAGAAGACACAGTGTTGACGGAAAAAGAGACTTCTATGGTAAGATTGATCAAATGCCAGAAATTGTTTCCGGAATCAAAGGGAATGCCTTTCAATTCAGTAAAGATCACGATCAGCTATACATCACCAACAAATTGATCCCCAACCTTGAATGGACAGACCCCTTCTCCTTCTCCATTTGGTTGAATACCAGCAAAAGAAAAGAAGGATCTTCACAATCACTAATAGCCAATTCTGGAGGGAAAAATGACCTTTGGCGTGGGTGGGAATGTTATTTGGACGACCAAAACAAAGTTAATCTCCGTTTAATTAATATAGCCCCCTCCAACCTCATCCATGTAAGGTCAGTGGACTCCCTTCAATTGAATGCCTGGCAACACCTTACCCTTACTGTGGACGGTAGCGGAAAATCAGAAGGTGTTCAATTTTTTCATAATGGAAAAGAAATAGAAACTGAAGGTGTTGTAGACAACCTTTACAAAACCATAAAACCCACCACTCGGGATAGAGAAAAAGGCTTCGTAAGTGCTCAAAGAAATTTAATTATTGGAAAATCCTACGAAGGTTCCACGGGTGACTACGGCTTATTCACTGGTAAGCTCGACGAACTGAAATTCTTCAACGGAGTGCTCACACCCTTTGAAATTCAATCGATATACTCCGAAAACTCCAAACAAAAAGAAGAAATACAATGGCCAGTGATTCAAAATCACCTCATTGAAAAAGACCCTAAGATTCTCCAGCTCAAAAAGGAGCTCAAAGACAATCGGGAGCAATACTTGGAGATTTATGAACCAATCCCCGAAATTATGGTTATGCGTGAAATGGAGGAGCCCCGTCCCACCTACCTATACAATCGCGGAAATTACAATGAGCCCCTTCATACAGTAGAGGCCGAAGTACCAGGAGTACTTCCTGCGATGGATAAAAATCTGCCCAAAAATCGATTGGGCCTGAGTAAGTGGCTTTTTGATAAGAAAAACCCACTTACTGCAAGAGTCGCAGTCAATAGATATTGGCAAATGATCTTTGGAAAAGGACTCGTAGCAACACCCAACGACTTTGGAGTACAGGGACAATTACCCTCACATCCAGAGCTCCTTGACTGGCTGGCGGTCAGTTTTAGTGAAGACTGGGATTTAAATGCACTAATCAAAAAAATGGTACTTTCTGATACCTACCAGCAACAATCGGTAAGCAACCCATCTATAGATCAAAAAGACCCCAACAACCTCCTATTGGCTAGGGCAAATGCCTCCCGACTACCAGCAGAGATCATCAGGGATAATGCACTAAAAGTCAGTGGCCTTCTAAACACAAAAGTGGGAGGGGAAAGTGTTATGCCCTATCAACCCAAGGGGCTTTGGAAAGAGAAAAACAACTTTTCCACATTTCTTTTGGAATATAAAGAATCTCAAGGTGAAGATCTATACAGAAGAGGGCTATACACCTTTATACGAAGAACTTCACCACCTCCAAATATGCTTACTTTCGATGCTACTTCCAGAGAGGTTTGTACTGTAAAAAGAGAGGTAACCTCAACCCCACTTCAAGCGCTTGTTCTACTCAACGATCCCCAGTTTTTTGAAGCCTCTAGAATTTTTGCCGAACGTATCATCAAAAGCAAAGACACCTTAGAGGACCAAATCAGTCATGGATTCCGCTTGGCCACTGCGCGCCATCCCAAAGAAGAAGAACTGGAAATCTTAATCGATCTTTACAAGAGTCAATACCAATATTTTAGACAAAATAGAGATAAAGCCTATCAAGTCCTTAGCGTAGGCGAAAAAGCTAGAGACATGAACCTCTACAGTGTAAAAACTGCTGCCATGACTATGGTTGCCAATACACTGCTCAACCACAACGAAACCTATACCAAACGATAAGATGCACTGTAACGACCATCATCATCACGAAAACAAGAACTACTCCCGAAGGGACTTTCTAACCAAAACCTCCCTTGGACTCGGAGCCCTTTCCTTAGGTTCACTTATTAGCCCAGTCAATTCATATGGTCAAAGTAACTTTTTAAACCTTTTAGAAAGTGAAAAAATGAAACTTCCACATTTCATTCCCAAAGCTAAAAGGGTAATCTACCTCTTTCAAAGTGGAGCACCATCACAATTGGATCTCTTCGACTACAAACCAAAACTCAATCAAATGTTTGGCAAGGAGGTTCCCAAAAGCATTATAGGAGAACAAAGGCTTACTGGGATGAGCTCGGGTCAAAATTCCTTCCCCATGGCCGGAACTCTATTTAATTTCAACCAACATGGACAAAGTGGTGCTTGGATGAGTGATCTAATGCCTTATACAGCCAAGATAGTAGATGAACTTTGTTTTATAAAATCCATGTACACCAATGCCATCAATCATGATCCTGCCATCACGATGATCCAAACTGGATCGGAACTGCCTGGTAGACCTTCCATTGGTTCGTGGCTAAGCTACGGTTTAGGAACTGATAACAAAAACCTCCCCGAGTTCGTCGTTTTAGTTACAAAAGGGAAAAACGGCCAACCCATTTACTCCCGTCTCTGGGGTAATGGCTTTCTCCCCTCTCAACACCAAGGGGTTCAATTTCGCTCTGGAAAAGATGCTGTGCTCTATCTCGAAAATCCCCCCGGAGTAACCAGTGGAATTAGAGAAGAACAGCTAAAATCACTTGAAAAATTGCAAAGCATTCAGCATGCAGATATTGGCGATCCAGAAATTTTAACGAAAATTTCCAACTATGAAATGGCCTATCGTATGCAAACATCTGTCCCTGAGGTTATGGATGTGTCCGATGAACCCCAATACATTTTTGACCTATACGGTGAAGACAGTAAAAACCCTGGCACCTTTGCAGCAAATTGCCTTCTTGCCAGAAAATTAGCTGAAAAAGATGTCAAATTCATCCAGCTCTACCACCGTGGTTGGGATCAACATGGCAATCTGCCTAGGGATATAAAAAAACAAGCCAAAGAAACAGATCAGGCTACTGCTGGTCTAATTCAAGACCTTAAACAAAGGGGACTATTGGAGGACACCTTAGTCATTTGGGGAGGAGAGTTTGGCCGAACCAGCTATTCTCAAGGAATGCTCAAACCAGACAACTATGGTAGAGATCACCACCCCCGTTGCTTTACCATCTTTATGGCTGGTGCAGGGGTCAAAAAAGGAATTACAATTGGTGCTACCGATGATTTTGGTTATAATATCACAGAAAGACCCGTTCATATTCACGATTTTCAGGCAACACTTATGCACCTTTTGGGGATTGACCACGAAAGATTAACCTTTAAATTCCAAGGCAGACGCTACCGATTGACAGACGTACACGGTAATGTCGTTAACGAAGTTTTGGCCTAAAAATATGATTACAGAATTACTCGACTTCCTAGGCAGCCTCCATCCTCTAATAGTCCACTTACCCATCGGTATTGTCCTACTGACAATTGCAATTGATGTTTTTATGCGAAATAAAAACAACAGTGTGCAACGTGTGATCACCATGGGATGGTTCTTTAGCTTTTTCAGCGGGCTTTTGGCTGCACTCTTTGGCTGGTTTTTGGGAGATAACGGCTACTATTTGGAATCACAGATTAATATTCATAAATGGAGTGGTATCGCTTTTGTTAGCATTTGTTTTATTATATGGTTGCTCAGATATATTAACTTTCGGTTTTCTAAATCCTTTAATCGATCTGTTAACCTGACTTCAATTATACTGTTGATGATTACCGGTCATTTTGGAGGAGAAATGACACACGGTCAAAATTACCTTTTCGAAAATCTTCCTTATATCCAAAAGAAAATTTCGGTAACCACCCTATCGGATACCAAACGTTCTAATAACGATTCCTTATTTGTTTATGAAGATTTGATTCATCCTGTTTTGGAGGAAAAATGCATAGCTTGCCACAACCAAAATAGAGCTTCCGGCGGACTCAATATGAGTTCTATAGAAAGTATGATCAAAGGGGGGAACAGTGGTGCAGGAATCCAAAATGGTAAGCCATTCAAAAGTTTGATTTACAAGAGGGTGAGTTTCCCTAATAACCATCCCAAATTTATGCCTCCAACTGGAGTACCACTTAGCTACGATCAAATAGCTATGCTGGAGTGGTGGATTGATAATGGAGCAGAAAAACAAATGCCTGTGACTTTAACCCGAAATGATCCTAAAACCCAGCGCTTGATGGAACTCCAATACGGTCTTGACCTGAGAGAAAAAACCTATCTAGAAACCCTTACTCTACCCTCTCCTTCACAGGAGGTACTTAAATCAATTGAAGGAGAGGAATATATTTGGAGATTTCTGAATCCCGAACAGAGTTTTCTGGATTTGAAATTCACCAAGAAAAAGATTGAAATAAATGATTTGCTTAAAGTCCAGTCGATAAAGAATAACATAACTTGGCTCAACCTGGCGGATTGCATGTTAAATAACAATCACCTGAGTTACATTAGTAATTTTCCAAACCTTACCCGACTAAAGATTCAAAAAAACCCATTAGTAACCAATAAAGGTATCGAAGCCCTTCAAAAATTGGAACACCTAACCGAGCTAAATCTCTATGG
>NZAX01000090.1 GCA_002687665.1 Flavobacteriaceae bacterium | reverse complement strand
TCTAAAGCGAAATCTCCTTTTTCTTGTAAGGACTTTTGGTGAGGGAATAAACCTTCTTCCCAACCTGGTAAAAAAACAACGTCGAATTCTAATCCTTTTGCTGCATGCATTGTCATTAAATTTACTTTTTCGCCTTCCCACTCTTGATCTGCTGATGTTGCCAAAGAAACATGTTCCAAAAAGCTTTGCAAATTATCATAATCTTGCATTGCTCTTATCAATTCTTTTAAATTTTCCAGTCTATTTTCGTTTTCTAAGTCTTTTTTATTTTTTAGAATCGAGGAATACCCTGACTCGTCTAAAATTATCTTTATCAGGTCATAATGTTTAATTGTTTTAGCTTCAGTTCTCCACTTTTCAATCATTTTAATTAATACAGAAAATGTTTTTTTAACTTTTGGTTTGAATTGATCTAATTCAATTAAGCTGACTATTGAGTCTTCTAAGCATAATTTTTTCTTAGCACCAAATTCGTAAATTTTTTTTATAGTAGCGTCTCCTATACCTTTTTTAGGCGCGCCAATTACTCTTTCTAATGCTAAATCATCAAACTTTTGATTTATAATTCTTAAATAACTTATTGCATCTTTTATTTCAGCTCTTTCATAAAATCTTATTCCGCCTAAAACTCTGTATCCAAGACCAATTTTAAGAAACCTTTCTTCAAACTCCCTTGTTTGATAAATGGCTCTAACTAGTATGCTTACATTATTTAACGAATATTTTTCTTTAATTTTTTTTTCAATGATATCGCTTACTCCTTCAGCTTCATCTCTTCCATTACTGTAACAATTTAACTTTACAAGTTCACCGTTATTACCAGAAGACCAAAGTTTTTTTCCGACCCGACTATTATTATTAGAAATAAGGCTTGATGCAGTTTCTAAAATATTTTTTGTTGAACGGTAATTTTGCTCTAGTCTATACAATTTTACACCATGATAATCTTTTTGAAAATTCAATATGTTATTGATGTTAGCTCCACGAAAACCATAAATACTTTGCGCATCATCCCCCACTACGCAAATATTCTGAAATTTATCGGACAGAGCTCTAACAATCAAATACTGAGAATGATTGGTATCCTGATATTCATCCACTAGTATATAACGAAAACGATCTTGATATTTTGCCAATACTTGGGGGTGCATATTCAATAACTCATTTGTTTTGAGCAGTAGATCATCAAAATCCATTGCTCCAGCCTTAAAACATCGCTCAACATATTCTTTGTAAATCTCTCCTAACTTAGGTCGTCGTGAAAGGGAATCAGCCTCCTGTAGTTCTATATCATCGTGATATGCTTTTACAGTAATCAGACTATTTTTAAAAGAGGAAATACGGTTTCGGATTTGTTTGTATTTATAAATGTCTTTATCCAGCCCCAACTCTTTAATAATAGATGAAATCAAACGATTGCTGTCTTGGGTATCATATATAGTAAAATCACGAGGAAAACCTAATTTATCAGCTTCTTGACGCAAAATCCTTGCAAACACTGAGTGAAAGGTACCCATCCACAAGTTCTTTGCCTCCCCCTCTCCTACCAACTCAGCAATTCGGGCTTTCATTTCTCGGGAGGCTTTGTTGGTAAAAGTCAATGCAAGTATAGAAAAAGCATCAATTCCCTGTTGCATTAAGTAAGCTATACGATAGGTTAGAACACGTGTTTTTCCTGATCCGGCACCAGCAATCACCATAAGTGGACCATCTTTGTGTAAAACAGCCTCAAGCTGGTTTTCGTTAAGCTCTTTTAAGTAATCTGCACCTTTATTATTCACAATTTAAAATTAATGCAATATTTATACCCCTAAAAAGCCACAGCTCTATAGTTATCCACAGCTTTTTTATGAATTTATTTATCAACTGAAATGTATTTATCCCAAATTAGGGGAAGTTTTAAACAATACAAATCGAATCCATCCTAAATCAATTATTTTAGCAGGTGATGGATCCTCTTCAAACCCCTATAGAATATCTCAAAGGCGTTGGTCCTAGTCGTGCCAATTTATTAAAACAAGAATTGAGCATCTATACCCTTCAAGATCTACTACATTTTTTTCCCCACCGCTATATTGATCGTTCTACCTTTTTTAAAATAAATAATCTACCAAAGAATTCCTCAGAAGTTCAAATCAAAGGAGAGCTCATAAAGCTGGAAATGAAACGACAAAAAAAGGGTAAACGACTTGTGGCCACCTTTACCGATGGTGAGAGCAATATGGAATTGGTATGGTTTAGAGGGCACAAATGGATTAAAGAATCATTAAAACTAAACATTAACTATGTAATTTTTGGCCGACTCAACTGGTATGCTAGTCAGCCAAGTATACCACATCCTGAAATAGAGACCCTAGAAAACTTTGACAAAGGCCTTTCCAAGTCGCTTCAGGCGGTTTACCCGAGTACAGAAAAACTCCTCAACAAAGGCATTTCGCAAAGAGTTATCATCAATATGCTTCAGGAACTTTTAATCTCTTTCAAAAAACCTTTTGCCGAAACCCTTCCCGAAGACTTGAGAGCTAAATATAAGCTGATTGATAAAAATACAGCCCTAAAAAACATTCATTTTCCTGATAATCAAGACATTCTTACTGCCGCTCAAAATCGGTTGAAATATGAAGAATTATTTTTTATTCAATTGCAATTATTGATGAAAAACCTTCAGCGTAAGCAAAAAATAAAAGGGTTTGTTTTCGAAAAAATTGGTAATAAATTCAATACTTTTTTTAGTAACAATCTGCCCTTTGAATTGACAGATGCACAAAAAAAAGTCATCCGGGAAATCAGAAAAGACATTGGAAATGGGCAGCAGATGAACCGCTTACTTCAAGGAGATGTTGGTTCAGGAAAAACCATTGTTGCTCTTATGGTCATGTTAATTGCGGCGGATAATGGATTTCAATCCTGTTTGATGGCACCTACCGAAATTCTTGCCAAACAGCATTTTCACTCAATTAAATCATTAATTGGTGATTTGGACATAACTATTGGCCTATTGACTGGAGGCTCAAAAAAAGCAGAGCGAACTCAATTGGCTGACCAATTGGAATCAGGTGATTTAAATATTTTGATCGGAACCCATGCCGTAATTGAGGACAAGGTTCAATTTAAAAACCTAGGTTTTGCTGTGGTTGACGAGCAACACCGGTTTGGTGTAGCTCAGAGGGCCAAATTATGGAGAAAAAATACTACACCACCACATGTGTTGGTAATGACAGCAACTCCTATACCCCGCACCCTAGCCATGAGCGTCTATGGAGATTTGGATATTTCTGTCATTGATGAATTGCCTCCAGGACGAAAGAAGGTCAAAACACTCCACCGGTTTGACAGGAATCGTCTGAAGGTATTTAAATTCATGGCTGATGAAATACAAAAAGGTCGGCAAATTTACATAGTATATCCTCTGATCAAAGAATCTGAAAAAATGGATTACAAAGACCTGATGGATGGCTATGAAAGTATTGCCAGAGCCTTCCCTTCTCCTCGATATCAGATCAGTATATTACACGGTAAAATGCCCGCCAAAGACAAGGATTATGAAATGGAACGTTTTATCAATAAACAAACCCAAATCATGGTAGCCACAACAGTGATCGAAGTAGGCGTGAATGTTCCCAATGCATCTGTAATGGTTATTGAAAGTGCTGAGCGATTTGGATTGTCACAACTGCATCAATTACGTGGTCGTGTGGGACGGGGTAACGACCAAAGTTATTGTATACTGATGAGCAGTCACAAACTAAGTACAGAGGCCAAAACTCGCTTGGAGACCATGACTGCTACCACCGATGGGTTTCAAATTGCAGAAGTAGATTTAAGGCTTAGAGGCCCCGGAGACCTAATGGGCACTCAACAAAGTGGGGTTTTGCAACTTAAAATTGCAGACATCATCAAAGACAACCAATGGCTCAAAATTGCTCGCAGTGATGCCCAAGCATTGTTACTAGAAGATCCCCAATTAGAAAGCCAAAAAAACGCACCCTTAAGGCAGACACTGGCCAAGATGAAAGCTTATCAAAACATATGGAATTACATCAGCTAAAAAAGGTGGTTAAGGTTAGATTCTTATCTTTGCCTTCGGTTTAAAAGTCATTCATACCCGATGAAAATATCATACAACTGGATCAAACAATTTTTAAAAATAGATCTTCCCCCCAAGGAAGTATCCATAATCCTGACCGATTTGGGTTTGGAAGTCGAGGGTATGGCAACATTCGAATCCATTAAGGGAAGTTTAAAAGGAGTTGTTGTAGGTGAAGTGTTAGAATGTGAAAAACACCCCAATGCAGATCGCTTGAAAGTAACCCAAATCGACTTGGGAAATGAAAAAGTTCAAATCATATGCGGGGCACCAAATGTTGCAATTGGACAAAAAGTCCCTGTTGCCTTATTAGGAACCACACTGTTCGACAGAGAGGGAGAGGCTTTTTTGATCAAAAGGAGTAAGATAAGAGGTGAAGAAAGTCATGGTATGATCTGTTCCGAGGATGAATTGGGCTTGGGGGAATCTCACCATGGGATCATGGTTTTAGATCCCCAATTGAAAAATGGCAAGCCATGTAGCGAGATTTTTGATATAGAAGTTGATACTATTTTTGAAATTGGACTTACACCCAATCGAGCAGATGCTATGAGTCATATGGGTGTGGCTCGAGATCTAAAAGCCTATTGTCACTTTCATGGCATTGAACACAAATGGTTAGCACCAGCAATAGATCATTTTAGTATAGTTCGCTCTGATAAAAAATTTACTGTAGCCGTTGAATCCAAAGATAAGGCTCCAAGATATGCGGGTGTCAATATCACCAATTTGACCGTCAAACCCTCGCCTGCTTGGTTACAAAACCGACTCAAAGCCCTTGGGATTGGTCCAAAAAACAATGTAGTGGACATTACAAATTATGTGTTGCATGATTTAGGACAACCCTTACATGCCTTTGATTTGGATCGAATCAAGGATGGAATTGTTGTAAAAACTGTTGCTCAGGACACCCCTTTTATTACTCTGGATGGTATTGAACGAAAGCTTGACACAGAGGATTTAATGATTTGTGATCACCATAAACCTATGTGTATTGCCGGGATATATGGAGGACAAGACTCCGGAGTGAATGAAAACACCACCAGTATATTTTTAGAAAGTGCTTATTTCAATCCAGTAAGTATCCGAAAATCTGCCAAAAGGCACGGACTAAATACAGACGCCTCTTTTCGATTTGAACGGGGTGTAGACCCAGAAATCACAGTTTACGCACTTAAGTATGCGGCCAGTTTAATTGTAGAACTGACAGGTGGAATCATTCAGGGTGAATTATTTGAAATCAAACAGGAAATCCCCGACATTTCTAAATTCAATTTGACTTTCAGTCAAATAAACAAGACCATTGGACAACATATTTCCAAAGATGATATCTCAAAAATTTTAACAGGACTTGAAATAAAAATAGAACATTCCAACGACGAAGTTATGTTAGTTGAAATCCCACGCTATAGAGTAGACGTAAAACGTCCTGCAGATGTAATCGAAGAAATACTCAGGATATACGGCTACAATAATGTAGACATTTCAAATGTACTACAGAGCAATATCCCTGATTTTGTCAGCTCAGACGATCATCAAATTGCAGAACGACTTTCCAATCAATTGGTTAGTTTAGGATTTAATGAAATGGTGAACAACTCCATTACCAGCCCTGATTACGGGGAAATAACTCAAAGTATAAAATCGGTCAAGGGAGTAAACATCATAAACCCCTTGGGTAAAGAGCTCTCTCAAATGCGGACCTCCCTTCTCTCGGGAGCACTAGAGGTAGTGGCCTTCAATCTTAACCGTCAATCTAAATCCCTAAAATTATTCGAATTGGGTAAAATCTACCAACAAAAAAAAGATGGCTTCAAAGAGGAAAAAAAGCTTTCTTTAATAATTTGTGGTGATGTAGTAAAAGAGAATTGGAATGTAACCCATCAACCCCAATTTTTTTTCTATTTTAAAGGAATAATCCAACATATCCTTGAAAAAAACTGTCCGCTTGAATGGGAAGAAAATACTACTAAAAAAGATTTTTTTTCTGAAGGCCTTAACTACAGTCAAAAAGGAAAATCACTTTTGGATTTTGGATTTGTGAAAAAAGAAATTCTTCGCCAATTCGATATTAATCAAGAAG
>NZAX01000080.1 GCA_002687665.1 Flavobacteriaceae bacterium | reverse complement strand
TTTCCAAAGGTTTTAAATAATACACCCGCCTCTCCATATCCAATATTAATTGAAGATTTAGAGACAAAAATTATAAGCACAAAGGCTAATAAAATGATAGGTAATCCAATTTTAGGTAGTTTTTGCATAATAAATGATTTTTAAGTTAGCATTCCCCCATCTACTTGGAGGACTTGACCGGTTATATAGTTTGATAAATCTGATGCCAAAAATAAACAAGCATTGGCAACATCTAATGGCGATCCCCCTCTTTTTAAAGGAATCCCTTCTCGCCACTTTTGGATAACATCTTCCGAAAGCTTTTCTGTCATTTCGGTTTCAATAAATCCTGGAGCAACAACATTACTTCTTATATTTCTAGAGCCCAATTCCAAAGCAATGGCTTTGGAAAAACCAATAATACCTGCCTTTGACGCAGCATAGTTAGATTGGCCAGCATTTCCTTTTATGCCAACAACTGAACTAATATGAATTAAAGAACCAGATTTTTGTTTTAAAAAACAACGCTGTATAGCTTTTGTCATGTTGAAAACCGATTTAAGGTTAACCTCAATGACATGATCAAAGTCAGCCTCACCAATGCGCATAAGAAGATTATCTTTGGTAATTCCAGCATTATTGATCAATATTTCAACAGTACCAAAAGTATCTAAAACTTGATCCACCAGGGCTTGAGCATCATCGAAATCAGCAGCATTACTTTGATAGGATTTAGCTTTTACCCCCAAATCATTTAACTCCCTCTCTAAGGATTGGGCGGCTTCAACAGAGCTATTATATGTAAATGCCACATTACATCCATTGAGAGCAAAAGTTTGGGCAATTCCTTTACCAATACCACGTGTGGCGCCAGTAATGATAACTGTTTTGTTTTTTAGCAATTCACTCATAAAAATTTTATGTTAGTACTTCTGCAACTCTTTTGCCAATATCAGCTGGAGAGTCAACCACATGGATTCCACAAGATCTCATAATACTTTTTTTGGCCTCAGCGGTATCATCTTTTCCTCCTACTATAGCACCTGCATGACCCATTGTTCTCCCTTTAGGGGCTGTTTCACCTGCTATGAACCCAATCACAGGCTTGGCATTACCATTTTCTTTTATCCAGTGAGCGGCATCCGACTCTAATTGCCCTCCTATTTCACCAATGACCACAATGGCTTCTGTTTCGGGATCATTCATAAATAGCTCTACAGCGTCTCTGGTTGTGGTGCCAATGATGGGATCACCCCCAATACCAATAGCAGTTGTGATTCCCAATCCCTGTTTTACCACTTGATCAGCAGCTTCATAGGTCAAAGTTCCCGATTTAGAAACAATCCCTACTTTTCCTTTTTTGAATACAAAGCCGGGCATGATTCCTACTTTAGCCTCTTCAGGGGTTATAATACCAGGACAATTGGGTCCTATTAAAGTACAATTTCTTTTTTTAATATAATCTGAAACCATGATCATATCAGCTACAGGGATACCCTCAGTAATCGCAATGATCACTTTGATTCCTGCTTCAGCAGCTTCCATTATTGCATCTCCAGCAAATGCAGGCGGTACGAATATAATCGATGTGTCGGCTTGGGCTACTTTTACAGCCTGAGCAACTGTATTGAAAACTGGCCTATCCAAATGTGTCTGGCCTCCTTTTCCTGGAGTGACTCCACCTACAATATTAGTTCCATAGGCGATCATCTGCTCTGCATGGAAGGTTCCTTCACTTCCTGTAAAACCTTGAACAATAATTTTGGATTGTTTATTGACTAATACACTCATTGTATTTATAACTTTAATAAATTATTAAAAATCAATTTAAAGGTTGATGATTTGTCACTCTTTGATTCTTTCTTGATAATTTCCTTTAATAGTATCTACCTTTATTTTATCACCTTCATTGATAAATAAAGGCACGTTTATTTTAGCACCAGTTTCAACAGTAGCGGGCTTTGTTGCATTGGTTGCTGTATTTCCCTTGACACCCGGTTCAGTATGAGTTACCTCCAAAATCACACTAGCTGGCATATCAACCGAAAGTGGTAAACCATCCTCAGTGTTAATAGATATATTAACAATCTCACCCTCTTTCATAAGTCCCGGATTATCAATTGAGTTGTTGTTAACAACAATCTGATTGTAATCATCGATATTCATAAAATGATAATCATCTCCTTCACCATACAAATATTGGAATTTATTGGTTTCTACCCTGATGTCATCTATTCTATGTCCTGCAGAAAAAGTATTATCGACCACCTTTCCAGTGGTAACACTTTTCAGTTTAGTTCTAACAAAAGCAGGACCTTTACCCGGTTTCACGTGAAGAAAATCAACAATTTTATAAATGTCATTATTAAATTTAATGCACAATCCTTTTCTTATTTCAGAGGTAGATGCCATAGTCTTGAGGTTTAGTTTTTTTGGAAGTATCCTTTCATTATCCCTCTTTGTGAGTTTCTGATGAATTGTAAAATTTCATCTCTTTCAGGGGAGGCAACCATTTCCGCTTCAATAATATCAACAGCTTGGGTATTATTCAATTTTTTTTGATAAAGATTCCTGTAAATATTCTGAATTTCAGTAATTTTTTCAGAAGTAAATCCTCTTCTTCTAAGTCCAACAGAATTAATCCCAACATAAGAAAGAGGTTCACGTGCTGCTTTAACATATGGAGGTACATCTTTCCTAACAAGTGATCCTCCTGCGATAAAAGCGTGATCTCCAATGGTGGAGAATTGATGTACAGCCACCAATCCAGCCAAGATTACATGATTACCAATAGTAATGTGTCCAGCAAGAGTACTATTGTTTGAGAAGATACAGTTGTCACCAATTAAACAATCATGTGCAATATGGCAATATGCCATAATCAAACAATTGTCACCTATTTTGGTAAGTTGACGGTCGGAAGTTCCCCTGTTGATGGTTACACACTCTCTAATAGTGGTATTGTCACCAATAACAGCTATGGTGTCCTCACCTTTAAACTTGAGATCTTGTGGCATTGCTGCAATAACAGCCCCAGGAAAGATATTACAATTTTTCCCAATTCTTGCCCCTTCCATAATTGTAACATTTGACCCTATCCATGTTCCCTCTCCAATTTCAACGTTGTTATCTATAGTAGTAAAAGGCTCAATCACTACATTTTTAGCTACTTTAGCTTCGGGGTGAATGTAAGCTAGGGGTTGTTTCATTATAATTAATTTCGTTTGATGATCTGGGCCATTAGTTCACCCTCAGTCATTAAGTTTCCGTTGGCAAAAATCATACCTTTCATATGACATATACCTCTTCTGATGGGAGAAATCAACCCCAATTTAAACAGAAGTGTATCGCCTGGCTTAACGGGTCTTTTAAATTTTACGTTATCCATTTTCATAAATAGTGTAAGGTAATTTTCAGGGTCTGGAACTGTATTAAGCAAAAGAACTCCTCCTGCTTGGGCCATGGCTTCAATTTGTAGAACACCAGGCATAACAGGTGCCCCAGGAAAATGACCTGCAAAAAAAGGCTCATTCATAGTTACATTTTTAAGACCGATAACATGTGTCTCAGAGAGTTCAAATATTTTATCTACTAAAAGAAAAGGAGGCCGGTGGGGTAACATTTTGATGATGTCATTCACATCCATCAATGGCTCTGAATTGAGATCCACTTTGGGGGCATTCTGACGTCTTTCTTGTCTGATTATTTGGGAGAGTTTTCTAGTAAAATCAGCATTTACCTTATGTCCTGGCTTGTGTGCAAAGACTTTTCCTCTTATAGGAACTCCTACCAATGCTAAATCTCCTACAACATCCAAAAGTTTGTGACGGGCAGCTTCATTGGAAAAGTGGAGACTCAGGTTATCCAATATTCCATTAGGTTGAACAGAAATATTATCTTTCCCGAAAGCTTCTTTTAAACGATCCATATTACTCTCAGAAAGAGGTTTATCAACATAAACAATTGCATTGTTTAGATCACCTCCCTTAATCAATCCATTTTCTAGAAGCGTTTCAAGTTCATGTAAAAAACTAAATGTTCTAGAGGGTGCAATGGTATCCTTGAAATCTCGAAGCGAATCCAAGGAAGCATTCTGTGTACCCAAAACCTTAGTTTCAAAATCGACCATAGTAGTAACTTGGTACTCATCAGCAGGAATCAAGGTTATCTCACTTCCAGTCTCATCATCTTTGAAGTTTATCAAATCGGTTACAACATACTCTTCTCTCAATTTATCTTGTTCTTGGATCCCTACGGACTCAATGGCCTCAACAAAAAATTTGGATGATCCATCCATAATTGGAGATTCAGCAGAGTCTAGCTCAATATAGCAATTGTCTATACCCATCCCAACCAAAGCTGCAAGAACATGTTCTGAAGTTTGAATTTTCGCACCGTCTTTCTCAAGATTGGTTCCACGATCAGTATTGATAACATAATTTATGTCTGCTGGAATTTCAACAGCAGGACTTAAGTCAGTTCTAACAAAAACATACCCTGTATCTTCGGGTGCAGGTTTAAAAGTTAATTTTACTGATTTGCCAGTATGAAGACCTACACCATCAAGTGTAACCTTGTCTTGGAGTGTTTTTTGATTAGATTTTTTTTTTGTCATAGGTCAAGCTTCTTGATGATTCGGTTAATCTCTTTTAAAATATTGGGTAGATTTTTAAAATAGACGTAAGATTTATTATAGTCGTTGTAGGAAAATGCTGGAGTACCTTGAATAGTCGAGTTCTCTTTGATGTTACTTATTACACCTGATTGTCCCTGAATTTTTACGTTGTCACCAATACTAATATGCCCTACAATCCCTACCTGTCCACCTATTACACAGTTTTTTCCTATCTTAGAGGAACCCGCAATTCCAGTTTGAGCAGCTATTACTGTATTATCGCCTATCTCTACATTGTGAGCAATCTGAATTTGATTATCTAGTTTGACACCATTACCAATGGAGGTTACACCCAGGGTTGCTCTATCAATAGTTGAGTTGGAACCTACTTCTACCCGATCTCCTAAAACTACTATTCCTGTTTGAGGTATTTTTTTGTAATCACCATTTTCCTGTGGAGCAAATCCAAAACCGTCGGACCCAATTACAGACCCGCTATGAATAATACAGTTTTGTCCAATAATAGAGTCTTCTAATATTTTTGCGCCGGCAAAAATAATCGTACCAGCTCCAATTGAAACATTACTACCAATATAAACCTGAGGGTAAATTTTTACATCATTACCTATTTCCACATCTTCCTGTATACAAGACATATGGCCAACGAAACAATTTTTCCCAATCTTCGCAGAGGGGTCAATTACTGCAGATTGAGCAATACCTGATTTAGAGATTTTTGCCTTATTGTAATAATCCAAAAGAATCGAAAATGAGTCATAGGCATTAGGAACCCTAACCAATGTTGTGGATAATCTGTCCTCTGCAATAAAATCCTGATTGACAATGGTCACTGAAGCTTGTGTTTTGTATATAAATGGGGTGTATTTTGGATTAGACAAAAAAGTAAGGGAACCCTTTTGAGCTTCTTCAATTTTTGAAAGTTGAAAAACCTCTACATTGGGGTCGCCCTCAACAGTTCCCTCTAGTTGAGTAGCAATTTGTTGAGCTGTAAATTTCATTGTTGCAAAAATATGAAATTTAAGTTAGATGTAGATAGCTTCAAAACCCCATCATATAAATCCACCTCAAATGCTAAAACTAAAGTTAGAAAATTACCTCAAAAATTAATGAAGGTAGAATCCCAATAAATACGTAAATTAGGTAATTCAAAAGTGTTACTTTTTTTTTCAAAATTTTTAATCTAGCTGCGAAGATATACAATATGACTCCAATCAAAATCTTGTGGGTGGACGATGAAATAGAACTGCTCAAACCTCATTTTTTGTTCTTAAAAGGTAAGGGTTATTTAACCACCGCATGTAATAATGGACAAGACGCTTTACTCATACTTCAAAAAAACACATTTGATGTAGTTTTGTTAGATGAAAACATGCCTGGACTTGGAGGGCTTGAAACCCTGAATGAAATCAAACTACACTCACCCAACCTTCCAGTAATTATGATCACCAAAAATGAGGAAGAACAAATCATGGAAGAAGCTATAGGTGCGAAAATTTCAGATTATTTAATTAAGCCTGTAAATCCTAATCAGATTCTCCTTGCACTTAAAAAGTTGTTTGAACACAAAAATTTGATTGCCGAAAAAACCATCATAAATTATCAAAAGGCTTTTCAGAGGATATCAAAATCTATTAATGAGTTAAAAAACCACGAAGATTGGTCTGATTTTTACATCAAAATGATCTATTGGGAAATGGAATTGGAGGGACTTGACGATCTAGCAATGTTAGAGATTTTCCAAAATCAGATGAAAGAGGCAAACCGACTTTTCGCAAAGTATGTTCAAAATCATTACAAAGACTGGATTGTCAACCAATCTGGCCCTCTAATGTCTCATCAAATCCTTAA